>NZ_JAQTWM010000052.1:8140-23483 GCF_028689305.1 Rhodoferax sp.
CGGTCGGAAATGGCCAAGCAGCTTGGGGGTTGAGCTTGGTTTGAGCTGTTGGAGCGGCTTTGGGAGCTGGAGCAGCAGCTTTCTTTGCCGGAGCAGCGGCCTTCTTGGCTGGAGCAGCAGCTTTCTTGGCTGGAGCAGCAGCTTTCTTGGCTGGAGCAGCGGCCTTCTTGGCTGGAGCAGCGGCCTTCTTGGCTGGAGCAGCAGCTTTCTTGGCTGGAGCAGCAGCTTTCTTGGCTGGAGCAGCGGCCTTCTTGGCTGGAGAAGCAGCTTTCTTTGCCGGAGCAGCGGCCTTCTTGGCTGGAGCAGCGGCCTTCTTGGCTGGAGCAGCAGCTTTCTTTGCCGGAGCAGCGGCCTTCTTGGCTGGAGCAGCAGCTTTCTTGGCTGGAGCAGCGGCCTTCTTGGCTGGAGCAGCGGCCTTCTTGGCTGGAGCAGCGGCCTTCTTGGCTGGAGCAGCAGCTTTCTTAGCTGGCGCTGCTGCTTTTACAGGGGTTGGTTTTTTAGCCGGAGCCGCTTTTTTTGCAGCAGGTTTTTTCGCAGTTGCCATCATGTTCTCCTTGATCAGGGTACAACGGGCACTTTATGCAAATCAATGTGCATAAAGCGATTCATGGTGTTGGGGACACGCCCAGCACCAGGAATTGGGAAACACAGGGGCCTTGCCACAAGCAGCGCGGCAATAAGACTGTGGAATTGGGTAAGGCATCACGGATGGTTATTCCCAGGAAAGGGCACCGCCGGATTGATACTCGATGACACGGGTCTCGAAAAAATTACGTTCTTTTTTCAGGTCAATCATCTCGCTCATCCACGGGAACGGATTCTCTTCATTGGGGAACAGGGATTCCAGACCAATTTGGGTGGCACGCCGATTGGCGATGTAGCGCAGGTAACCCTTGAACATGGATGCATTCATGCCCAGTACACCACGTGGCATGGTGTCTTCGGCGTAGCGGTATTCAAGTTCGACAGCTGTTTCAAACAGTGCTTTGATTTCAGTCCTGAACTCGGGGGTCCATAGCAGTGGATTTTCCAGTTTGAGCTGATTGATCAGGTCGATGCCGAAGTTGCAGTGCATGGACTCGTCACGCAAGATGTACTGGTATTGCTCAGCAGCACCTGTCATCTTGTTTTGCCGTCCCAGCGCCAGGATTTGTGTGAAGCCAACATAAAAGAACAGGCCCTCCATCAGGCAGGCGAACACAATCAGCGACTTCAGCAATGTCTGGTCCGCTTCAGGTGTCCCCGTCTTGAAGGCAGGATCCATGATGGCCTCGATGAATGGGATCAGGAATTCATCTTTGTCGCGAATGGATTTGATCTCATGGTACGCGCTGAATATCTCGCCTTCATCCAAACCCAAGGACTCGACTATGTACTGGTATGCATGGGTGTGGATCGCTTCTTCAAAAGCTTGCCGCAGCAGAAACTGGCGGCACTCCGGCGCAGTGATATGCCGGTAGGTGCCCAGCACAATATTGTTGGCTGCCAAAGAGTCAGCTGTGACAAAAAAACCGAGATTGCGTTTGACGATGCGACGCTCATCCTCACTCAGCCCGTTGGGTGCTTTCCATAACGCGATGTCCCGCGTCATGTTGACCTCTTGAGGCATCCAGTGGTTGGCACAGCTGGAAAGGTATTTTTCCCAAGCCCATTTGTACTTGAACGGGACCAGTTGATTGACGTCTGTTTTGCCGTTGATGATGCGTTTGTCGGCTGCGTTGACTCGCCGCACGGTGGGGGTTACGTTGGACGGTGTTTCAAGCGATGCCAATGGTGCGGACCAGGTGTCTTGTGCGACGACAGCGGAGCTAGTCAAGCGCTCGGCCAGCAATGGTTCCGGCAAGCTCAATGAGGATGGCAAACTGGCAGTAGGTGTAACTTCTTCGTCCCAGGACAACATAGTATTTTCCGATCTGTGAATTATGAGAGGTCACGCCAAAAATAGAAAGACTTTCAGCGGTTCAGATGCAGATGCGGTGTGTGTAATGTTGCGCATATGCACTGTGTCTGCAGGTCTTCATGGCCCATCACTGGCAGGATTCGCATGTGGGGTCGTCAACACCACAAAACTTCACATCGGTTGCCGGGGCTGTTGCCAGTTGTTGACGCGCTGCTGCAGCGGCTGCGTCAAGCGCACTCATGGCGCTTTGTCCAGATGCCTGACTACCTGAAGACACCGCGTTCAAACGCCCAGCGGTGACTGTCGATTTCTCGGCATGGGTGGCCGACATGGTGCGCAGGTAGTAAGTGGTTTTCAGGCCGCGCACCCACGCCAGTTTGTAGGTGTCATCGAGTTTTTTTCCTGATGCACCAGCCATGTAGATGTTGAGTGACTGGGCTTGGTCAATCCATTTCTGGCGCCGGGCCGCCGCCTCTACCAGCCAGCGTGTTTCTATTTCAAAGGCCGTGGCGTAAAGTGATTTGATCTCGGCTGGGACACGGTCGATGGGTTGCAGTGAACCATCAAAATGTTTGAGATCCATCACCATCACGTCGTCCCAAAGACCGCGGCGCTTGAGGTCGCGCACCAGGTAACTATTGATGATGGTGAACTCACCCGACAGATTGGACTTCACCGACAGGTTGCCGAAGCAGGGTTCAATCGACGCATCCACACCGATGATGTTGGAGATGGTGGCTGTGGGGGCGATCGCTACGCAATTGGAGTTGCGCATGCCATCCTTGGCAATTTTTTGGCGCAAGGCATCCCAGTCCAGTTTGGCAGAACGATCCACCTCGACGTAACCGCCACGCTCGGCTGCCAGCATGTCCAGTGTGTCCAAGGGCAGGATACCCTTGTCCCACAGCGACCCCTTGTAGCTGGAGTATTGACCTCGTTCGCGAGCCAGATCTGTCGAAGCCCAGTAGGCGTAGTAGCAAATGGCTTCCATCGACTCATCAGCAAAGGCTACGGCAGCGTCGCTGGCGTAGGGAATACGCAGTTCGTACAGACTGTCCTGGAACGCCATCAAACCCAATCCAACCGGACGGTGGCGCATGTTGGAGTCACGTGCTTTTTTGACCGCGTAGTAGTTGATGTCAATGACGTTGTCGAGCATGCGCATCGCCGTGGTGATGGTCTTTTTCAGTTTGGCATGGTCGAGCGCACCCTCTTTGAGGTGTTGCCGCAAATTGACCGAACCCAGGTTACAGACCGCAGTTTCGGTTTGGCTGGTGTTGAGGGTGATTTCGGTGCACAGGTTGCTGGAGTGCACCACCCCCGCATGTTGCTGGGGAGAGCGCACATTGCAGGCATCCTTGAAGGTGATCCACGGGTGACCGGTTTCAAACAGCATGGTCAGCATCTTGCGCCACAGATCGGTGGCTGGCAGGGTACGGGTTGGCGTGATTTCGCCGCGTGCTGCCCTGGCTTCATACGCGGTGTAGGCCTTTTCGAACTCGATGCCATACTTGTCGTGCAAGTCCGGCACATTGTTGGGTGAGAACAAAGTCCATTGGCCTTTTTCCATGACGCGACGCATGAACAGGTCGGGAATCCAGTTCGAGGTGTTCATGTCATGCGTGCGGCGGCGGTCATCTCCGGTGTTTTTGCGCAGTTCCAGAAATTCCTCAATATCCAGATGCCAGGTTTCCAGGTAAGTGCAGACCGCTCCTTTGCGCTTGCCCCCCTGATTCACTGCCACCGCGGTGTCGTTGACGACTTTCAGGAAGGGCACCACACCTTGTGATTCACCATTGGTGCCTTTGATGTGCGAACCCAGGGCACGCACGGCGGTCCAGTCGTTGCCCAGACCGCCGGCAAACTTTGACAGCAGAGCATTTTCCTTGATGGCTTCATAAATGCCATCGAGGTCATCCGGAACTGTGGTCAGGTAGCAGGATGACAGCTGCGAGCGCAACGTGCCACTGTTGAACAGCGTGGGCGTGCTCGACATGAAATCGAAACTGGAAAGTACCTCATAAAACTCGATGGCGCGGGCTTCACGATCAATCTCGTTGAGTGACAGTCCCATGGCCACACGCATGAAAAATGCCTGAGGCAGCTCAATGTGGGTCTTACCGATGTGCAGAAAATAGCGGTCATACAGGGTCTGCAGTCCCAGGTAATCAAACTTCAGATCACGCTCGGCCTTGAGTGCAGCGGCCAGACGGTGCAGGTCAAACTGCTGCAACCTCTCGTCGAGCAATTCGTTCTCCACACCACGCTTGATGAACTGGGGGAAATAGTCCACATAGGCCTGTGCCATGTCTGCTGGCGCCACATCCCGTTCCAGAACCTCTTTGGCAATGGTGTGAAACAGCAGACGAGCCGTGGCAAAAGTGTAATCAGGATCCTTTTCAATCAAGGTGCGGGCTGCCAGCACCGAGGCCTTGTACACCTCGTCCATGGGCACACCATCGTACAGATTACGCAGGGTTTCCGCCATGATGGGTTGCGGCTTGACATCCGCGCCCAGGCCTTCGCAGGCTGTTGAGATGAGGTGGTTCAGTCGGTCCAGGTTCAGTACCACCCGCTGACCCTTGTCCAGTGCATGCAGAACGGGTGTTTGCGGGAGCTGCTGGGTCATTTTCTGCGCCCGTTCCTGCGCCCGTTTTTCCCGATACAACACGTAGGCGCGGGCGATTTCATGATGCCCGCCCCGCATCAGTCCCAGTTCCACCTGGTCCTGCACATCTTCGATATGGAACGTACCACCGGCTGGACGCGAACGCATCAGGGCGCGGATCACCCCTTGGGTCAACTCCTCAACAGTTTCACGCACGCTGGCCGAGGCTGCGCCCTGGGTACCATGAACAGCCAAAAAGGCTTTCATCATGGCGACGGCGATCTTGTTGGGTTCAAACGGAACCACAGCGCCGTTGCGGCGGATGATTTGGTACTGGTTCAGGCTGCCGGAGGCAGCTGGTTTGTCGGCCGTTGCGCTGGCCAACAGGGTTGCAGGTGTTGTGACGACGGTGTTCTGGGCAGTTTGCATGTTTTCCTCTGATGAAACTGGTTTGAATGGGTGTGCGTTGTTTGATGAGGGGCCTGCCAAAGGGCCTCCTGCAGAACGCTTGGCTGAAGAGCTTACCACCATATCTGGTGTTTGGCGTGGCTTGCTGACACTACCTGTAGTGTTTTGATCAATCTTCCGTTCACCAGAAAAAGAAGATGCTTCTCAGAAATTGATAGCGCCCAGGCTTTTTATGACGCGGGCTTGCTGCTGATTTTGGGGATGCTGGAAGACCGCTTCCAGAAGGAAGGGCAGATGTTGTTCAACGCACTTCTGCGGGTAAATACTGAGGGGACAGTCCCAGATTCTTTTGCAGTTGTGGCCAGTCAAAGCCTGCACCCGGGTCGTATTTGCGTCCTGATGCGATGTGTTCATGACCGGCAATGTGGGCAATCGGGTAACGCTGCATCAGGCTGGCACACAGTGCGCACAGCGTCGCGTATTGTGCGGGTTCAAAACAGTCACCCTCCAGGCCTTCGAGTTCAATGCCAATGCTGTCGTCGTTGCAATTGGACCGCCCACGGTAACTGGACACACCGGCGTGCCAGGCGCGGTCATCACAACTGACAAACTGCCACAGTTCACCGTCACGCCGGATATAAAAATGGGACGACACGGTGAGGCCTTCAATACGCTGGAAATACGGATGAGCCTGCCAGTCGAGTTGATTGGTAAACAGCTGCTGAACCTCGCTGCCGCCATACTGTCCCGGCGGCAAGCTGATCGAGTGCAACACAACAAGGTCAATCAAGGCCTGTGGCGGGCGTGGCCCAAAATTGGGCGAATCCAGCCGGGCGGCAAACCGATACCAGCCGCCTTGCCATAAAGCGGTGTTAGCCCGGTGGTCTGGTGCATTATTCGGGGTCATCACCGCCGTCTCCCGCATGAGGAACTTCAATCTGCAGGCGTGCAATCCGGTAGCGCATCTGGCGCAGGCTCAATCCCAGCCGGGCAGCGGCGGCCGTGCGGTTGAAACCGGTGGTCTGCAGGGCTTGCGCCAGCAGGGTACGTTCCAGATCGTCCAGGTAGGCCTGCAGATCATTTGGCAGCTCTGGCGCACTCTCAGTCCGGGCAGTTTCCTGTTGATCGATGGATAGATCCGGTGCCGACCGGCCCATGGTGAGGGGAAGGGGGGCTGGCACATCCAGCTTCAGCCTGTGCCCGTCACCCAACGCCACCGCCCGGTACAGCAGGTTTTCCAGTTCCCGCACATTGCCTGGCAGCGGCAGCTGCACCAACTCCCGCAACAACTCATCGGGCAAGGCCGGCGCCGGTAAGCCGGACTCCTCGGCAATACGTGCCAGCAAGGCCTGGCAGAGTGCCGGAATGTCTTCAACCCGGTCGCGCAAAGGAGGAATCACCAGGTCGATCACATTGAGCCGGTAGAACAAGTCTTGCCGAAAACGTCCCTCCAGCACCTCCCGCGACAGGTTTTTGTGGGTGGCACTGACAATGCGTACGTCCACCACCTCTTCCTGATTCGACCCGAGGGGCCGGATGCGGCGTTCCTGGATGGCCCGTAGCAGTTTCGATTGCATGGACAGCGGCAGATCACCGATTTCGTCCAAAAATAGGGTGCCGCCCCGGGCCGCCTGAAAAAAACCTTCCCGGTCCTGCACGGCACCGGTGTAGGCCCCTTTTTTGGCACCAAAAAACTCGGCCTCCAGCAGGGTTTCGGGAATGGCGCTGCAGTTGACGGCCACCCATGGCCCTTTGGCGCGGTGGCTGTTGGCATGGATAGCGTAAGCCACCAGCTCCTTGCCGGTGCCAGATTCGCCGGTCACCATCACGGGGGCCATGCTGGTGGCCACCTTGAGGATGCGTTCCTTGATCTGGCCCATACAGTCCGACGGCCCGACCAGGCGCTCCAGGGCGCGTTGGCCAAGTACTCCTGCGACAGCCACCAAAGGATTTCTTGCGGGGGCGACGCTGTCGGGACCAGACAGTGCCGGGGTGCTACGCACGGCGGAGGCCACCACCGAACGGAACTGTTTCAGGTCCACCGGCTTGGTCAGGTAATCAAACGCCCCGGCTTTCAGCGCGTCCACGGCATTTTGTGCCGAGCCATAAGCCGTGATGACCACGCAACGTTCCGCCCGACCCTGGGCCTTGATGAGGTGGATCAATGACATGCCCAGCCCATCCGGCAGACGCATATCGGTGATCACCACATCAAACGGCTGATCTGTCAGCAGGGTTTGGGCCTGCTGCAGATTTTCCGCTGTGTCGACCCGGTGTCCTTCGCGCAGCAGGGTCAGCTCATACAGGGTGCGCAGATCGGGCTCATCATCGACCACCAGAATGCGGGCGGGGTTGGCAGGCGCGTGCATGATGTCAATCGGGCTTGGGCGTGTGGGCGGTTGTGGACGGGGCAGGCGGTGGACGGAACATCACGCTGAATTCATTGCCTGATACAAGTTGGTCGCTGATGCGTCTTTCGCTGCGTTCGTAAGAAATGCTGGCTCCCTGGCTGTCGCACAATTCGCGGCAAATATACAGTCCCAGTCCACTGGAGCGGCTCTCGGAGGAAAAAAAAGGCTCAAACAAGTGTTGTTCCACCGACGGCTCCAGCGGTGCACCGTCGCTCCAGACGCGCAGGCACACGCTGGCGGAGGGGGCGGAGACGTTCGTGCTGACCTGGATGCAGCCCGCCCTGCGGCTGGCGTAGCGGTAGGCATTGTCCAGCAGGTTGATCAGGATGCGGCGCAGAGGCTCCGGGTCAAACCAGACAGGCAGTGCCTTGGTGGACAGATCCAGTTGCAGGGTCTCGGCGGCCGCATTCTGGTTTTTCCAGTCACGGCAAATGCGTCCGGTGGCCAGGGTGAGATCCAGTGTTTGTGCCTGGTCCTGGCGGGTGGACCCCGGGGCGTGCGTCAGATGCAGCACGTCCTGCACGATGTTCTCCAGGCGCAAGGCGTTTTGTTGCACCATGCGCGCCAGCCGCTGTTGGCCGGGGTCGGTCAGGTCTTCCGTCAGCAGCGCATTGGCCTGGGTGATGGCGGCCAGCGGGTTGCGGATCTCGTGCGCCACGGCGGCTGACATGCGCCCCATGCTGGCGAGTTTTTCGGCGCGGATGCGGGCCTGGATTTCCCGTTGGTCCTGCATGAACACCACACACAACCCCAGCGTGTCACCTTCTGGCGAGGCGGTCAACTGGGTGCGTACCCGCAACCGCCGGCTGCCGTGGCCGGTGTGCCGGATGTCAATGTCGGACCGCCGGGCCGCTTGATCGGCAAAGCTGGCGCAGACGATGTCGAGCAACGCCTGCCAGCCAGGGTGGCTGTGCAGGTCGAAGCCACTTCCAGGCAACAGATCATGGGTGCCAAGCAGCAGATGTGCGGCCGGATTGGCAGAACGCACCCAGCCATGTTCGTCGACGACCAGAATGCCGTCGGCCATCGACTCAATCACCAGTTCATTGACCTGACGCTGCACGGTCGCCGCCAACTGGTTGCGCTGCGCCCGCAGCTCCATGCTGGCCAGACGCCGGGCCATCTGGCTGGCGATGAAAGAGATGGCGAAACAGCCGGCCCCTGTGAGGGCAGCCTGTGAAAAATAGGCGCTGATGTCCCCCGAGGCGTCCAGCGACAGCCAGGTGGCGTAGGCCAGCAGCAGCAGGGTGACAACCGCAGCGGCGGCCAGGGCCTGCATGCGCGATCCCAGCACGCTGACGATCAGGACCGGCAGGGCCAGCAGGGGGGTGTAGTTGATGGCGCCGCCTTGCAACACCTGCAGGGTGGCAAAGGCCAGGACATCAACCCCGACCGTGCCCAGCCATTGGGCATCAAACCGCTGCTTGAGTTGTTGGGGCCGCGTGGCCAGCCGGACCGCCAGCGCCGCCACAAAGTAGGCGCTACAGATCAGCAGCGGTGTGGTGCTTGGTTGGGGTGCCAGCACGAAAATGCCGGCCTGCAGCACCATCAGCACCAGACCCAAGGTGGCGCGGGCGGTCATGAAACCGCGCCAGACCCGTTCAAATTCGCGTGGGCGTTGCCTCAGGTCAGGTGCAGCTTCCAGAAGCAGCGAGGCGGGCCAGGAGGTTTCTTCTGGCAGCGGCTTCATTCAGGGTTCCGATTGTTGCAAATGATCAGCACTGCAATACGGACCTTTGGCGCCCATGACCACCTCGTTGCCGGGCACATGGATGCCGCAGCGGGTGCAGCGCACCATGTCCAGCGGTGGCGTTGGTTGGCGGTCGGACTTGGGTAGACCTGGCGAGTTTCGGCTGCGCCAGAGCCAGACACCGGCCAACACCACCACCAGAAGCAGCAAGGCTTTCACAGCGCGCGTCCCAGAATCACTTCCATGACAAAGCGTGAGCCGACATAGGCCAGCAGCAGCAGCCCGGCGCCCATGTAAAGCACGCGGATGGCCCGCCGGCCGCGCCAGCCAAAACGTGCTCGGCCGATCATCAGCACGGCAAATGTCAGCCAGGACAACACGGCGAATGCGGTCTTGTGATTCCACTTGAATGAGTGGGTGGTTCCGTACAAATGGGTGCCGAAGAAAAAGCCGGCCAGCAGGGTGGCAGACAACAGCACAAAGCCGACGTTGACAAAACGGAAGGTCAGCCGTTCCATGGTCAACAGCGGTATGCCGGTGCGCCCATCACCCGCATTGCGGATACGCGCCTCTGCCCGGGTCATCAGCCAGGCGTGTACCACCGCCACGGCGAACAGGCCATACGAGGCAATGCCCAGCACCCAATGCAGCGGCAGCCAGGGGGAGGCGCGCGCCGTCAGCGGTGAACCGGGAAACAGCAGGGCCAGCAACACACTCGCCGAACCAATGCCCGACAGCAGCCAGGGCGTTTTGAGTTGCGGGAAGACGTAACTCTCGATCGCGTAAACCAGCCCCACCAGCCAGGCTGTCACCGACAGGGCCGGGGCAAAACCAAAACGCGGCTCAGCCCCCCACAGCCCCCAGGCCAGCACCATCCCGTGCAAACACCAGGCCACCCAGACGGCGGCACGGGGCAGCGTCTGGTTGACGCGCGACGCCCCGGTGGCCGACGCCGCATAGGCCGCCGAGGCTGCCAGCGACAGCGTCAGCGTCAAAGGGGAAGCACTGGCTAAAATCATGCCTACAGTTTAGCGTTTTGTCCCCAGCCATTTCCATTGGCTTCAACCCAGGTTCCGCTTCGGCGGACTTACTCCCTTATGGCTTCCGCTCTTACCGACAAACTCTCCCGCCTCGTCAAGGAAATTCGTGGCCAGGCCCGCATCACGGAAAGCAATGTCACTGACATGCTGCGCGAAGTGCGCATGGCCTTGCTGGAAGCCGACGTGGCGCTGCCCGTGGTGCGTGACTTCATTGCCCGGGTCAAGGAAAAAGCCCTGGGCCAGGAGGTGCTGGGGTCACTCACACCGGGCCAGGCCCTGGTGGCCATCGTCAACCGTGAATTGGCCGCCACCATGGGTGACGGCGTGGCCGACATCAACCTCGCCGCGCAACCACCGGCCGTGATCCTGATGGCCGGTTTGCAAGGGGCCGGTAAAACCACCACCACCGCCAAGCTGGCCAAACACCTGATCGAGAAGCGCCACAAAAAGGTGCTGACAGTGTCTGGCGACGTCTATCGCCCGGCTGCCATTGAGCAGCTCAAGACCGTGACCGGTCAGGTGGGGGCCGAGTGGTTTCCCAGCACGCCCGAGCAGAAGCCGGTGGACATTGCGCTGGCGGCATTGGACTATGCCAGGAAGCACTACTTTGATGTGCTGCTGGTGGACACCGCCGGCCGTCTGGCCATTGACGAAGCCCTGATGCGCGAGATCCGCGAGCTGCACGCAGCCATTCACCCGGTGGAAACCCTGTTTGTGGTGGATGCCATGCAGGGCCAGGACGCCATCAATACCGCCAAGGCCTTCAAGGAAGCTTTGCCGCTGACCGGCATTGTCCTGACCAAACTTGACGGCGACTCGCGTGGCGGTGCGGCGCTGTCGGTGCGCCAGATCACCGGCGCACCGATCAAGTTTGCCGGTACCAGCGAAAAACTCGACGGTCTGGAGGTGTTTGATGCCGAACGCCATGCCTCGCGGGTGCTGGGCATGGGCGACATCCTGGCGCTGGTGGAGCAGGTCACCGCCGGGGTGGACATGGCCGCTGCGCAAAAGCTGGCGGCCAAGGTCAAGAGCGGTGGCGGTTTTGACCTGAATGATTTTCTGGCCCAGATCCAGCAGATGAAACAGATGGGCGGCCTGTCCAGCCTGATGGACAAACTGCCGGCCGCCATGGCGGCCAAGGCCGGTCAGGTCGACATGGGCCGGGTCGAGAAGGACATCAAGCGCAAGGAAGGCATCATCAACAGCATGACCGCGCTGGAGCGGCGCAAGCCCGAACTCATCAAGGCCACCCGCAAGCGCCGCATTGCCATGGGGGCGGGGGTGCAAGTGCAGGAGGTCAACCGTTTGCTCAAGGAGTTCGAGCAGATGCAGGACATGATGAAAAAGATGAAGGGCGGCGGCATGATGAAGATGATGAAGCGCCTCGGTGGCCTGAAGGGCATGCCCCGGATGCCGTTCTGATTTTTACAAGATTCAGGGCTCTAGCCCGGAAGAATATTGCCTTTATAGCTATATAAAAAATAGCAAAAATGGCGCTGCAGGCGCGGTTGGCCTCAACCCCCTGTGCGCCAGCCGCTCCAGCCCGTCCAGACGGCGGCCAGCATCAGCAGCAGACCCACGGCTTGTCCCAGCCGGACCTGGCTGGCCGGGTGGCTGCGCAGCCATTGCTGGATGCTGCCGGCGCCCCAGGCCATGGCCCCATACACCAGCACCTGGGTCAGCGAGATGATCAAGCCCATCAGCAGCGCCTGCAGTGCCAGCGGCCCGTAGTGCGGGCGCATGAACTGCGGAAATATCGCCACCATGAACACGTAGGCCTTCGGATTCATTAGGCACGACAAAGCGCCGCGCCAGATGGTTTGCCGGGTGTTCAGGCGCGGCATCGTGCCGATCTCTCCCAGTGCCGTGGCCCCACGCCACAGACCCCAACCGATCCAGGCGATGTAGAGTGAGCCGACCAGCAACAGGACGTTGAAGGCCAGCGGATACAGCGTCAGCAGCAGCCCCAGACCCAGGGTGGTCATGAGCACATGCACCATACCGCCCGCCACAATGCCGGCCACCGCCGCCAGCCCGTGCCGGCGGCCCCCGGCCAAGGCACTGGCCGCCACGTAGGCCATGTCCAGGCCTGGCAGGGCGATGATGCCAAACACCATCAGGCTGAACAGCCAGAGGTGCTGGGTATGGGGCCAAAACAGTGTGTCCATCGGAGGTTCCTTGTTGGTGAAGCAGTGGTGTGACGAAATATAGGCAGGCATGCGGACACAATTTGTCCTGATAAAAACCGGCCGGTTTTAAACTGGCGCCATGTCCTCCCCGACCACCCGTGTGCTGGCTCTGCTGGAGCTCTTGCAGAATGCCGGCGAACTCCGTGGCACCGAGCTGGCGCAGCGGCTCGGTGTGGACGGGCGCACCTTGCGGCGTTATGTCACCCGGCTGCAGGGTCTGGGGGTGCCGGTGCAGTCGGTGCGCGGGCGTTATGGGGCTTACCGGCTCCAGCCCGGTGCCAAGCTGCCGCCGCTGATGTTTTCCGACGCGGAGGGCGTGGCGTTGTCAATGGGTCTGCTGTTTGCTGGGCAGCTGGGCCTGGCCGACACCGTGGCCGGTGCCGCTCATGCTCAAGCCAAACTGTTGCGGGTGATGCCGCCGGCGCTGCGTGACCAGTTGCGCGCCGTCGCCAGTACCGTGCAACTGGCGTTGTCGCAGCCGGTGGCCACCCTGGGCAGCGGTGTGCTGTTGACGATGGGTGCCGCCGCCGAGCAGCGTGCCCGGGTGCGCTTGTGTTACTGCGCCGCCGACCAGGCGTCGACCGAGCGGGACTTTGACTGTTATGGCCTGGCCTGGCGCGCCGGCCGCTGGTACGCGGTGGGGCATTGCCACCTGCGCGGTGGTTTGCGGTCATTCCGGCTGGACCGTATCCAGTCGTTGCAGGTGCTGCCGACCCGCTTTGTGCCGCCGTTTGACTTTGACGCGGTGCGCCATCTGGCCCTGGGCCTGGCGACTTTGCCCCGAACCCATGCCATCACGGTGCGGCTGCACACCGATCTGGCCTCAGCCCGCGCCGAGTTGTTTGACGCCCTGGGTCTGTTCCACCCGGCTGGGGCGGTGGTGATGCTGTACAGCCAGGCGGATGACCTGGGCTGGTTTGCCCGGCAACTGGCCCAGGTGTCGTTCCGCTTCGAGGTGGTTTCACCACCCGAGTTGAATGAGGCACTGCAGGCCCACGCCCGGCATCTGCTGGCGCTGACCTGCCCGGACGTCCCCTGCGCGCCAAGCGCAAGCCAGCCTTTGCCGTCAGAGACATCGATCTTTTAGGCCTCTGGCCCGGATAAACAGATGGGTTTAAGCTATGAAAATGATAGCTGTCGGCGGCACGGCGGCTTCAGCCCAGCAGCGTGGCTTACTGGGTCACCACCTCACCGCGCAGGGTGAAGGTGCGGGTTTCGGTGATCTGCACCTCCACCATCTGCCCGATCAGGCGTGGCTGGCCGATGAAGTTGACCACCCGGTTGCATTCGGTGCGGCCCATCAGCTCACCCGCGTCGCGCTTGGAGGCACCTTCCACCAGCAGGCGTTGACGGGTGCCCACCAGGCTTTCGCTGATGCGGGCCATGTTGCCATTGATGTTGGCCTGCACCTCTTGCAGGCGGCGCAGCTTGACCTCGTGCGGTGTGTCGTCATGCAGATTGGCGGCAGGTGTGCCGGGGCGCGGGCTGAAGATGAAGCTGAAACTGTTGTCAAAGCCCACGTCATCCATCAGCTTCATCAGCTTGGCGTGGTCGTCCTCGGTCTCACCCGGAAAACCGACGATGAAGTCACTGCTCAGGGCCATGTTGGGGCGGATGGCGCGTAATTTGCGCACCGTGCTTTTGTATTCCATGGCGGTGTAGCCGCGTTTCATGGCCATCAAAATCCGGTCACTGCCGTGTTGCACCGGTAGGTGCAGGTGGCTGACCAGTTTGGGCAGTTTCTCGTAGGCGGCAATCAGCGCCGGGGTGAATTCGTTGGGGTGGCTGGTCACGTAGCGAATGCGCTCGATGCCAGGAATGTCGGACACGTATTCCAGCAGCGTGGCAAAGTCGGCCACCTCCGCCGTGTCGCCCATAGTCGCACGCCAGGCGTTGACGTTTTGCCCCAGCAGAGTGATTTCTTTCACGCCCTGGTCGGCCAGCCCGGCCACTTCCACCAGCACGTCTTCAAACGGGCGGTGCACCTCTTCGCCCCGGGTGTAGGGCACCACGCAGTAGCTGCAGTATTTGGAGCAGCCTTCCATGATGCTGACAAAGGCGCTGGCCCCTTCCACCCGGGCGGCGGGCATGTGGTCGAATTTTTCGATCTCAGGAAAGCTGATGTCGACCTGCGAGCGGTTCAGCCGGGCCCGCTCATCGAGCATTTGCGGCAGGCGGTGCAGGGTTTGCGGGCCAAACACCACGTCCACATAGGGGGCGCGGGCAATGATGGCCGCGCCCTCCTGGCTGGCCACGCAGCCGCCGACACCAATCAGCGCGCCTTTTTTCTTCAGGTGTTTGACCCGGCCCAGGTCGGAGAACACCTTCTCTTGCGCCTTCTCGCGCACCGAACAGGTGTTGAAGAGAATCAGGTCAGCCTCTTCCACGTTGTGGGTTTGCTCGTAGCCCTGGGCGGCTCCCAGTACGTCACTCATCTTGTCCGAGTCGTACTCGTTCATCTGGCAGCCGTAGGTTTTGATAAAGACTTTTTTACGCATGGTGAAGATTGGAATTAACTATGGTTTTGATAGCTTCAAGAGCAATGTTTATGCTGGCTAGCAGCCAATTTTGTTCATGATTGCCCCGTGGCGGGCGGCTGGAGCGCTCAGGCACCCGCTGCGGGCAGGTCCTCAGCGCGACATGGGTGCCAGCGGCGTCTGGCCGTTGGCACTGCCACTCGGGGTGGTGTCGGCGTCAAACACGATGTTGCTGCTGTCCATGCCGGTGCGTTTTTCCTGGGCTTCGGCGGCACTGAGCAGCCAGACCTCGCGGATCTGCCCCTGCGGGTCACGCAGGTAATTCACCGTCAGCGCCTGGCCGACCAGGCTGGCTGAGAGCAACAGCAGGTTGTTGGTGTTGCGGATGCGGGCACCGGGTGCCAGGCGTTCGGGTTTGCCGTTGATCGTCACCTGCGGCGGTGCGGTGACTTCCAGTGTGCCGCGCAGCGCCGCCGCCGGAAACTGGCGCTGGTAGTTTTGCGCCCAGGCCGGGGACAGCGACAACGTAGTGGTCGCGCCCAGCAGGGCCAGCCACAAGGTGGGGGAGGTCAGAAAGGTCAGGCAGCGGGTCATGGTGTTTATCCAGAGGCTGGTCAGTG
>NZ_JAQTWM010000052.1:23583-25535 GCF_028689305.1 Rhodoferax sp.
TAGTTTTGCGCCCAGGCCGGGGACAGCGACAACGTAGTGGTCGCGCCCAGCAGGGCCAGCCACAAGGTGGGGGAGGTCAGAAAGGTCAGGCAGCGGGTCATGGTGTTTATCCAGAGGCTGGTCAGTGGAGAGGGTCAGATTTTAGGTGACGGCGGCGTGGCTTTCGGGGGCAGTCCGGCCTGCAGGGCTGCGGCTGCGCGCAGTTTGTCCTTTTTGCTCGGGCGACGGCCTTTGATGCCACCAGAGCCTGCGGCTTCGGTGCTGGCGGCAGGCGCGCGCTCTTGGGCTTCAAACCCGGTGACGCTTTCCAGCGCCAGCTTCACCTGCTGGCGTTTTTCAATCAGCCGCCAGTGCGCCTGCGTGGCTGCGCTGACAAAACTCAGAGCCAGGCCGGGTTCACCGGCGCGGCCGGTGCGGCCAATGCGGTGGGTGTAGTCCTGGGGCGAGCGTGGCAGGTCAAAATTTACCACCACCGGCAGCCCCGCAATGTCCAGCCCGCGCGCGGCCACATCGGTGGCTACCATCACCTGCAGGCGTGAGGCCTTGAAGTCGGCCAGCACCTGGGTGCGTTTGCCTTGGCTGAGTTCTCCGTGAAACGGCTCGGCCGTCAGCCCCGCTTTGCGCAGCTTGTCGGCCACGATCTCGGTGGCATATTTGGTGGCGACAAACACCAGCACCCGGGGCCAGTGCTGTTGGCTGATCAGATGGCGCAGCAACTGGGTGCGCTGCGGCGCATCGACCGCGATGGCGCGCTGCACGATGTCCACCGGCTGCTGGCTGGCGCACGCCACGTCAATGTGCACCGGCTGGTTCAGCAGGGTCTGCACCAGGGTCTGCACCGACGGGCTGAAGGTTGCCGAGAAAAACAGGTTTTGCCGCTGCGCAGGCAGGCGCTGCAGCAGTTGTGCCAGCTCGTCGGCAAAACCCAGGTCGAGCATGCGGTCGGCCTCGTCCAGCACCAGCAGCGTGACCTGGTCCAGCCGCAGGGCGTTGTGCGCCAGCAGGTCCAGTAGGCGCCCGGGCGTGGCCACCACCACGTCGGTGCCGCCGCGCAGCCCCATCATTTGCGGGTTGATCGACACCCCGCCAAACGCCACCGACACCTTGACCACCGGATTCAATCCTTGTGCCAAGGCCCGCAGCACCTCGCCCACCTGCACCGCCAGCTCACGCGTCGGCACCAGCACCAGCGCCTGCGGTTCACGCCGGCGGCCAGACTGGCGCGCCAGCCGCTGTAGCAGGGGCAGCCCAAACGCCAGGGTTTTGCCCGAGCCGGTCTGGGCCGAACCCAACACATCCTGCCCGGCCAGCGCGGGGGGAATCGCCCCTTGCTGGATCGGTGTCGGGCTGGCGTGCCCCAGGCGGTGAAGCGCGGCCAGCATGGCGGGCGAGAGGCCCAGAGATAAAAAAGTCATGGTGAGGTCAGCAGGTGCATCAGACGTTGGATGAGGGAACGGGGTGTAACACAGGCTCGGCGGCCGCTGTCCAGTCAGGCACGGGCCGCATAATCGCCACCCTGGACTGTCCGCCATGGCTGGCGGAAGCGAATTGATGCAAAGGACATTGTGAAAAAAACATTCAAACTCTCTATCGAAGGTAAAAACCGTGACCGTGTGCTGGACGCCACCAAGCACGAAATTCGCCAATACTTCAAGCGCGAGCGTCGCAAATCCTTGCCTGAGGGGGTGGATTTCTGGGACTTTGACTGCCAGTTCGGCACCAGTCAAGCGGATGCCGTGGCGGTCCACCCGGGCAATATCCTGGCACTGGTTGACGCCGCGGCCAAAGACGGCGCGCCGGCGTTTTATCTGGAAGTGATCGCCAAACCCGGTGTGCGCCAGCCGCGTCCGGCGGCGGATCAGGCCAGCGGTGCCGAATAAGCCCCTGTCACCATCCAATGAAAAACCCGCAAAGGCGAAACGCCGTTGCGGGTTTGGGAATGTCTGGTGGTG
>NZ_JAQTWM010000053.1 GCF_028689305.1 Rhodoferax sp.
AGACGGTGGACGACTATGTCCGCTGTGCCGAGCTGGCACAAAGCGCCGGTTATGACGGCGTGGAAATCATGGGCTCCGAGGGCTACCTGATCAACGAATTCATCGCCGCCCGCACCAACCAGCGCGATGACGAATGGGGTGGCAGCTACACCAACCGCATTCGCTTCCCGGTCGATATCGTGCGCCGCACCCGCGAAAAAGTGGGGCCCAACTTCATCATCATCTTCCGCCTCTCCATGCTTGATCTGGTCGAAGGCGGCTCCACGCTGGAAGAAGTCATCGAGCTGGCGCAAGCGATTGAGGCCGCCGGAGCCACCCTCATCAACACCGGCATTGGCTGGCATGAGGCACGTATCCCCACCATTGCCACCAAGGTGCCGCGCGCTGCCTGGGCCTGGGTCACCAAACAGCTCAAGGGCAAGGTGGGTATTCCACTGGTGGCCACCAACCGCATCAACACGCCCGAAGTCGCCGAGCAATTGCTGGCAGACGGCTTTTGCGACATGGTCTCGATGGCCCGTCCTTTCCTGGCCGACCCGTTGTTTGTGCAAAAAGCGGCAGCGGGCCAAGCCGATCAAATCAACACCTGCATCGGCTGCAACCAGGCCTGTCTGGACCACACTTTTGGCGGCAAGATCACCTCCTGCCTGGTCAACCCGCGGGCTTGCCACGAAACCCTGATCAACCTGCCCGAGCGCCAAGCACGCGAACGCATCGCCGTGGTGGGCGCAGGCCCGGCGGGCTTGAGCTTCGCCACCACTGCCGCGCAATGCGGTTTTGACGTGACGCTGTTTGACGGTGCGACTGAGATTGGCGGCCAGTTCAACGTGGCCAAACAGGTGCCGGGCAAGGAAGAGTTTGTTGAGACCTTGCGCTACTTCGGCAAACAGATCGAATTGACCGGCGTAACGCTCAAGCTGGGCCAGCGCGTCAGCGCCCAGGAGCTGGCCGCAGCGGGCTACAAGCAAGTGGTGCTGGCCACCGGCATCACGCCGCGCACGCCGCCCATCGACGGCATTCACCACCCCAAGGTGCTGAGCTACCTGGACGTACTGCGCGACAAAAAGCCGGTGGGCAAAACCGTGGCGCTGATCGGTGCCGGTGGCATCGGCTTTGACACGGCGGAATACCTGATGCACGAGGGTGTGAGCCCGAGCCAAAGCCCGATCAAGTTCTTTGCCGAATGGGGCGTGGACACCACCTACGCCGAGCGCGGCGGCTTGAAAGCAGCGCAGATCGAGGCCGGCCCGCGCAAGGTTTACCTGCTGCAACGCAAGGCCAGCAAGGTGGGCGACGGCCTGGGCAAGACCACCGGCTGGATTCACCGCACCTCGCTGAAAAACCGCCAGGTCGACATGCTCTCTGGCGTGAGCTACCGCCGCATTGACGACGAAGGCCTGCACATCACCGTGGACGGCCAGGAGCGTACCCTGCCGGTGGACAACGTGGTGGTCTGCGCCGGGCAGGAGCCGCAGCGCGAATTGCAAGCCGAGCTGCAAGCCGCAGGCGTGACGGTGCACCTGATTGGTGGGGCCGACAAGGCCGAAGAGCTCGATGCCAAACGCGCCATCAAGCAAGGGCTGGAATTGGCCGTGGCATTGGCAAGCGGCCCTACCCCTGGTGATTTACAAGCAAAATCAGCCTCTAGCCCAGATAAATCAAGCGCAAACAGCTCTCAAAACAATAGCAAATCAAACTACACCGCGTTGACCGTCAGCCTGTCCGACCACATTGCCACCATCACCCTCAACCGCCCCGACAAAGCCAACGCCATGAACCTGGCGATGTGGCACGAGCTGCGCCAGGCTTTCCAATGGGTTGACCGCACGCCCGAGGCGCGGGTGGCGATTCTGCAAGGCGAAGGCAAACTCTTCACCAGCGGCATTGACCTGCAAATGATGATGGGCCTGGGCGACACCATCCAGAACGACTGCGAAGCCCGCACGCGAGAAAACCTGCGCCAGGTGATTCTGGATTTGCAAGACACACTCACTTCTCTTGAGCGCTGCCGCAAGCCGGTGCTGGCCGCCGTACACGGCGCGTGTATCGGTGGCGGCATCGACCTGATCACCTGCGCCGACATGCGCTACTGCTCGGCCGACGCGTCTTTCAGCATCAAGGAAATCGACATCGGCATGACGGCCGACGTGGGCACCTTGCAGCGCCTGCCCAAGCTGGTGGGCGAAGGCATGGCGCGTGAGCTGGCTTATACCGGGCGCAAATTTGATGCGACAGAAGCCCTGCAAATGAAGCTGGTCAACCGGGTGTTCGAGTCACGCGAAGCGCTACAAAAAGGTGTGCGCGAACTGGCCGCCAGTATTGCCGCCAAGTCGCCTTTGAGCATCCGAGGAGTGAAAGAAATGATCAGCTACGCCCGCGACCACACGGTGGCCGATGGCCTGAACTATGTGGCCACCTGGAACGCCGCCATGCTGATGAGCAATGACTTGCAGGAGGCCATGATGGCCAATATGGGCAAGCGGGCGGCGGTGTTTAAGGATTGAGCCTCGGCAGCGCCATGGCAAAGTGCAAAAACATTGATCTAGGTCACTTGACCACCTGAACTGGCAAGTTCGATACTGCTCTGAGCGAGGTGTGGGCCCTGGTGCTCTGATTGACCGCTGCCGGGCCGCCTTGCCTTTTCAACATGTCAACTCAGGGACAGCATCATGACGACCACCCCCAAATACGTTTATCTGTTTGGCAGCAGCCGCACCGAAGGCGGCGCCGAGATGAAAAACCTGCTCGGCGGCAAAGGCGCCAACCTGGCCGAGATGTGCCGCCTGGGCATCACCGTGCCATCGGGCTTCACCATCAGCACCGAAGCCTGCACCGCTTTTACCGAGCAAGGGCGGGAAGCCGTGTTGGCGCTGATCCGCCACCAAGTGTTGCAAGGGGTGACCTTTGTCGAGCAGGAAATGGGCAAAAAATTTGGCGACGCCGCCGACCCCCTGCTGCTGTCGGTGCGCTCCGGCGCGCGTGCTTCCATGCCCGGCATGATGGACACCATCCTGAACCTGGGCCTCAACGACGAAGCGGTGCAGGGCCTGGCGCGCAAGGCCAACAACGAACGTTTTGCCTGGGACTCGTACCGCCGCTTTGTGCAGATGTACGGTGACGTGGTGATGGGTCTCAAGCCGGTGTCCAAGGAAGAACACGACCCGTTTGAAGTCATCATCGACATGGTCAAGGCCAAAAAGGGGGTGCGCCTGGACACCGAGCTGGACGCCGACGACCTCAAGGAGCTGGTGCAGCGTTTCAAGTCGCTGATCCGGGCGCGCATCGGGCGCGAGTTCCCCACCGATCCGTGGGAACAGCTCTGGGGCGCCATCTGGGCCGTGTTCGAAAGCTGGAACAACGACCGCGCCCGCGTCTACCGCGAGCTCAACGACATTCCCCAGTCTTGGGGCACGGCGGTGAACGTGCAGGCCATGGTGTTCGGCAACCTGGGCAACACCAGCGCCACCGGGGTGGCGTTCTCGCGTGATGCCGGCACCGGCGAAGACCTGTTCAACGGCGAATTCCTGGTCAACGCCCAGGGCGAGGACGTGGTGGCGGGCATCCGCACACCGCAGCAGGTGTCGCTGGTCGGCTCACGCCGCTGGGCCGAACTGGCCCTGGTGAGCGAGGAAGAGCGCCGCAGCCAATACCCCTCGCTCGAAGAGCTGATGCCGCAGATCTACCAGCAGTTGCTGCACTTCGAAACCACGCTGGAAAACCACTTCAAGGACATGCAGGACCTGGAGTTCACCATCCAGGAAGGCAAGTTGTGGATGCTGCAAACCCGCAACGGCAAACGCACCGGCGCGGCCATGGTGCGCATCGCCATGGAGATGCTGCAGCAGGGCATGCTTGATGAGAAAACCGCGTTGCTGCGCGTCAGCCCCGACCGGCTCAACGAACTGCTGCACCCGATCTTCGACCCCAAGGCGCTCAAGGCCGCCAAGCCCATCGCCCGCGGACTGCCCGCCTCACCCGGCGCGGCCACCGGGCAGATCGTGTTTTTTGCCGACGAGGCCGAAACCTGGGCCAAAGGTGGCAAAGCCGTGATCCTGGTGCGCCAGGAAACTTCACCCGAAGACCTGCGCGGCATGAGTGTGGCCAAAGGTATCCTGACGGCGCGTGGTGGCATGACCTCGCACGCGGCGGTGGTGGCACGCGGCATGGGCAAATGCTGCGTCTCTGGCGCTGGCGCGGTGCATGTCAACCTGAAGGGCCGCACCATGACCATCGGGGAGGCCATCTACCACGAAGGTGACTGGCTGTCGCTCAACGGCTCCACCGGCGAGGTGTACGCCGGCAAGATCGACACCAAGGACGCCGAACTCAGCGGCGACTTTGGCACCCTGATGGCCCTGACCGACCGCTACAAACGCCTGGACATCCACACCAATGCCGACACCCCTGACGAAGCCCGGGTGGCACGCACTTTTGGCGCCACCGGCATTGGCCTGTGCCGCACCGAACACATGTTTTTTGAAGGTGAACGCATTCACACCGTGCGCGAGATGATCCTGGCCGACGACGAAGCCGGGCGCCGCAAGGCGCTGGACAAGTTGCTGCCGATGCAGCGCAGCGACTTCGAGGGGCTGTTCCGTGCCATGGATGGCCTGCCGGTGACGATCCGGCTGCTGGACCCACCGTTGCATGAATTTGTGCCACACGACGAGGCCGGCCAGAACATCGTGGCGCAAGAAATGCAGGTGTCGCTGGGCAAGATCAGGATGCGTGTGGATGAACTGCACGAGTTCAACCCCATGATGGGCCACCGCGGCTGCCGCCTGGGCATCAGTTACCCCGAAATCACCGAAATGCAGGCGCGCGCCATATTTGAAGCCGGCCTGAACGTGCAGGCCGAGGGCATCACTGTCAAGGCCGAAATCATGGTGCCGCTGGTGGGCACGGTGCGCGAATTCAATATCCAGGCCGAGGTGATCCGCCGCGTGGCCGCCACCGTATTTGCCGAGCGTGGCCAGACGCTGGACTACCTGCTGGGCACCATGATTGAAACGCCGCGCGCCGCACTGGTGGCCGACAGCATTGGTGAGCAGGCCGAGTTCTTCTCATTCGGCACCAATGACCTGACCCAGATGACCCTGGGGTTCTCGCGCGACGATGCCGGCAAGTTCCTGCCCGACTACCTCAAGCAAGGCATCTATGAGCATGACCCGTTCCGTTCCATCGACCAGAAAGGCGTGGGCCTGCTGGTGCAGATGGCCGTGCAAAAAGGCCGCTCGGTGCGCCCCGACATTGGCCTGGGCGTGTGCGGTGAACACGGTGGCGACCCGGCTTCGGTGGCCTTCTTCCACCGCGCCGGACTGAACTACGTGAGCTGCTCGCCCTACCGCGTGCCGATTGCCCGGCTGGCTGCCGCCCAGGCCGCCATCACCGGCTGATCCCGGGGGGTGGCAAACCCTGACGCATGAGCTGTGGTTTGGCTGCCAAAATGGAGGCCAGCCCACTCATGTGAAGGACTTGGTTTGAAATCCGCGTTATTGACCCTCTCTCTGGCCGCCGCACTGGCTTGTGCGCTGGGCGCCTGCTCCAAAAATGACACACCGCCCACCCCGGCGGCGGCAACCGCCATCACGGCCTCCAGCTACGACACCGTGGCCGCCAGTGCCAAGGGCTTCACGGTCGGCGCCATGATGAGCGCCCAGGCGGTGTATGTGCTGTTTGACCCCCAATGCCCGCATTGCGGCCACTTGTGGGAGACCTCCAAACCCCTGCACAACAAGGTGAAGTTCATCTGGGTGCCCGTCGGTTTCAGTGCCAAGAGTCTGCCGCAGGCGGTGGCCCTGCTGTCGGCCGCCAACCCGCTGGAAGCCATGTCGGCGCATGAAGAATCGCTGCTGGCCGGCAAGGGTGGCATGGCAGCGCCCAGCAGCATGCCCCCTGAGCTGGAACAGGCCGTCAAGGCCAACACCGGCTTGCTGACCAGCCTGGGCGTTGACTCGGTGCCGTTCATCCTGGCCAAACATCGCCGCACGGGTGAAGTCGTCAGCAACAACGGTGCCTTGGAAACCGCGGCGCTGGCGCAGTTGCTTGGCGTGGACTGACGGCTTGGTCCGTCGATCCCGTTCAATGATTTTTGCAGACACACAACCATGATCACACGTCGCCAATTTTCCATTCTTGCGGGCGCTGCGCCTGCCTTCGGTTTGTCCCGTGTGCAGGCACAAAGCAGCCAGATCGTGCTCGGGCAGTCCGCGGCCTTCACCGGCCCGGCCGCACAGTTGGGCATCCAGTTCCATCAAGGCGCCAAGCTCTGGTTTGACCAGGTCAATGCCCAGGGCGGCGTGGCCGGCAAGAGCATCGAGATCCAGACCCTCGATGACGGCTATGAGCCTGATCGTTGTGCCGAAAACACCCGCAAACTCATTGAAGAGGACGTGTTTGCGCTGTTTGGCTACATCGGTACCCCCACCAGTCTGGCGGCCCTGCCGCTGGTGAAAAAGGCGCAAATCCCGTTCATCGCGCCATTCACCGGGGCCATGGGCCTGCGCGAACCGCTGCTCAGAAACGTGTTTCACCTGCGCGCCTCGTACAACGACGAGACCGAACTGATCGTCAAGCAGCTCACCAACCTGGGGCTGAAAAAAATCGCTGTTTTTTACCAGAATGACTCCTATGGCAAAGCCGGCCTGGACGGCTCGGTCCTGGCCCTGAGCAAGCTCAATCTCAAGCCGGTGGCACAGGCCACGGTGGAGCGTAACTCGGTGGATGTGACGGCAGCGGTCAAGACCATCATGGCCGCCGGCCCCGATGCGGTGATCCAGATCAGTGCCTACAAATCCTGCGCGGCGTTCATCCGGGCGGCACGCAAAGCCGGTTTTGGCGGCACCTATTACAACGTGTCGTTTGTCGGCACCCAGGCGCTGGCCGACGAACTCGGTGCCGACGGTGCCGGTGTGGTGGTGTCCCAGGTGGTGCCCTCACCTTACAGCCCGGTGCGCCCCATCACCCGCGAATTTGTCAACGCCATCAAAAAGACCGGCGGCAAGGTGCAGGCCAACTACTCCAGCATGGAAGGTTATCTGGCCGCCCGCCTGTTCACCGAAGGGCTGCAGCGCGACACCGGCCGCGGGCCCAGTCGCGAGAGCCTGATCCGTGGACTGGAGTCCATTGGCCGCCAGCACCTGGGCGGGTTTTCGGTGCAGCTGTCAGCCAGCAACCATGTGGCCTCCAGCTTTGTCGAGCTGTCGATGCTGACCGGCGACGGCCGGGTCAGGACCTGACCCCACTCAGGCAGCGTTCAAGGTCCCGGCCAACAACTCGGGCAGGCGGGCCTGCGGCAGCTTGAAGCCACAGGCCTGGGCATGGCCACCCCCGCCCAGGCTTTCAGCCAGCGGGATGCAATTGAAGCCGGACCTGGACCGCAGGCCGCACTTGACCACACCATTTTTGTCCACGGCCCACATCAGAGCAAACGTGCCCGACTGCTGGCTCAGGATGTCGCCCACCAGACTGTGGAACATGCCGGGGGCATTGACCATCAGGCCAGTCACGCCGTTAAAGACCAGCGGTTGTGCGCCCTGGGCGATCTGCCCGGCCAGCTGGCTGAATTTCTCGTCCATGGCCTGGCCGCGCTCGATGTAGGCGGCCAGTTGTGCCGCGTCAAAATTGGCAATGGCCTGCCAGCGCGCAAAATCGAACGGCTCCATGTCCAGCGCCGCCAGGAAACCGGCACTCTGTGGGTACTGCCAGACCCAGATGTCGCGGTCTTCCACAAACCGGACCAGGTCGGGCAAGGGCTTTTCCGGGTGGAAAAACGCCCAGGCCAGGCGGGCGCCCGATTTTTTCATGTCAAAGTGCACCACCCCGCAGCGGCAGCGAAAACCGGTGAGCTTTTCGGCGGCGCTCAGGTGGTGGTCAAGCATGACCAGTATGGCCGCGCGCTCTTCAATGCCGCGCAGAATCGGCTCGGCAAAAGAAAAATCCAGCACATACACCGCGCGCCCGGTCAGCGCCGGCAGGTCGTCGACCGACTTGACATCGCCATGGTCCAGCGCCAGGAATTCGGCCTGGCCGTCGTAATACAGCCACGCCGCCAGCGCCGCCGCAAAGCCGTCAGGGCAGTTGCGCCCGTGGTAAAGCACCAGCGGCTGGGGGTCATTTTTTTGCGGAGAGACAGATAAATTCAAAGTCATGTTACGGAACCAGGTCAACCCATTCAAAGTGAAAATTGCTATTAATTTAATAGCTAATAACGGTTTATTTTTCTGGGCTAGAGGTCATTTTTGTCAATAAAACCCCGCAGCACCAGAGACCCGCGTAGTGTAGGCCGTCTGCCAGCACCGCCGCCATGCCGGCCGCCACCCCCTGGCATGCCGTGGCATTCAGGATGACCATGGTGCGCGCACCGGGAATCAGCTGAAAGACCAGGATGGCGAGGACAAAACTGATGTCGTGCTGGCTGTCTGGCAGGGTGCATGGCGCGTTGGGGACATCGGGCTGAATGACTCAGCGGCTCATGATCCGCGCCGTACCCGACACACGGATCGAGCTGCCCGGCGCGAGGGGTATCTCGGCCCGCAGACGGGAACGCATGCCCATGTCTTCCCCCTGCACCACGTCAATGACACCGCCATGTGGCCAGGCCAGGTCACGTAGATAACCCGCCAGCGCCGCCGTGGCCGCACCGGTGGCAGGGTCTTCATAGACACCACCACTGGCGAACGGGTTGCGGGTGTGAAAGCGCTGCGGTGATTCGGCAAACGCCAGCACGATGGTGACCAGACCTGCTTGTTGCATCAGCTGGCGACCCGCCGCCAGGTCGTAATGCATGGCTGCCAGTGCGGCGCGGGAATTCAGCGCCAGCAGCAGATGATCCGCCCCGCCATGAATCAGCGCGGGCGGCAGGCGCAGGTCAAGGTCGTCCGGTTGGTAGCCAAACAAATCCAGCGCAGCGGTCACCAAAGACTCAGGGGCTGGCGCGCTTCGGGTAGGTGGCGACTGCAGCGCGGCGCCAACCAGGCTACCCTGGCGCTGGCCTGCTACCGTGATGCGGGCCTGGTTGAGCGTCAAGGCAAACACACCGTCGCCTTGCTTTAGCGCCAGCGCCGCCCCCAGCGCAATCGTGGCATGCCCGCAGAACGGCACCTCGGTTTCGGGCGAGAAATAACGCACACGCCAGTCGGCGTCCATGGGCGCAGCAAATGCCGTTTCAGAGAAGCCGACCTCGGCGGCGATGCGCTGCATCTCGGCATCACTTGGCAGAGTTTCGGCCAGCATCACACCAGCAGGGTTACCGCCGGTATCGCCATCGGAAAAGGCGGCTATTTTCAGGATTGTCATGGTGGCTCCTTGGGGGTCAGGAGTGGCATTTTGCACCGGTGCGGGAAGGTGTCACGGCACAGGCCGGCACTTGCTTGGTTATGATCCACCTCCCCAACGGAGAAGCGCTTTCAAATCCCTGCCGCAACCGTCAGAGCGGGCGATTGAGCTCAAAAGGAGTCCACGTGAACGGCCCCAATCCACGCACCAAACACCCCATGGCGGGCTTTCCTCAGGTGTGTTTTATCAAGAACACCGTGACCAACCCGAACATCGTGATCGGTGACTACACCTACTACGACGACCCGGAAGATTCAGAGCACTTTGAGCGCCAGGTCCTGTACCACTACCCCTTCATTGGCGACCGTCTGGTGATCGGCAAGTTTTGTGCGCTGGCGCGTGGTGTCAAGTTCATCATGAACGGCGCCAACCACAAGATGTCGGGCCTGTCCACCTACCCGTTTTCAATTTTTGGCAACGGCTGGGAAAAGGTGCTGCCACAACCCGGCGAGCTTCCGTACAAAGGCGACACCATCATCGGCAACGATGTCTGGATCGGCTATGACAGCCTCATCATGCCGGGGGTCAAGATCGGCAACGGCGCCATCATTTCGTCGCGCTCGGTCATCGTGTCGGACGTGGCGCCCTACACCGTGGTGGGCGGCAATCCGGCCAGACTGATCCGGCAACGTTTTGCCGCCGAAACCATTGCTGAACTTGAAAGCATGGCGTGGTGGGACTGGCCGATTGAGAAGATCACCCGACATTTGCCGGTGATCGTGGCCGGTGATATCGAGGCGCTCAAGGCGTGTGCGGATGACTAACTTTGGTGCCACCCACGGCAAGCTGGTCGTCTATTTTCACGGAGCCCCCGGTGCACCAGAGGAATTTCAGATCTTCGATCAGGAAGCCCAAAAACATGGTCTGACCGTGTTTTGCCTGGACCGGTTTGCTGTTAACCCAGCCGTCACCGGCGAAGCGTATTACCAGTTGCTGGCCAAAGAGATTGCCAGGCAGGCCGCTGGACAACCGGTCGACGTCATTGGTTTTTCCATCGGGGCATTCATCGCGCTGCAAACCTGCCGTTACCTGCCCCACGGGGTCAAAAGCCTGCACCTGGTGTCTGCGGCTGCGCCGCTGGAGGCCGGAGCCTTTTTGCCCACCATGGCGGGACAACAGGTGTTTCGGCTGGCCAAGGCAGCGCCGGCGCTGTTTCTGCTCTTGTCTTACTGGCAAAGTTTGCTCGCCTGGCTGGCGCCCCAAGCCTTGTTTCGTCTGCTGTTTGCCAGCGCCGCAGGCGCAGACCAGGCCCTGGCGGCCGATCCGGAATTCCAGGCCGGCATCACACCGATATTGCGCGCCTGTTTCAGGCAGCGGGTGCGGGGCTACGCGCGCGATGTGGTGGCCTATGTGCAGCCGTGGAGCGCCACGCTGGCCGACATGGCTGTGCCCACACAACTCTGGCATGGTGATGCGGACAACTGGTCGCCGCCGCAGATGGCGCAGTACCTGGCATCGGCGATTGCCGGCCACACCTCAAGCCAAAGCTTCAGCGGGCTGTCGCACTATTCGTGCCTGTACCGGGCCGTGCCTGAAATATGCCGGCTGTTGGGTCGGGCATCACTGCTTCCCAGCGCATAGGCAAAGCCGCTGGCACACGCAGCATGTCATGCACCTGCAGCCACAGCAGGCGCTGCGCCCCGGCAAAATCAGCCAGCGCTGGGCCGTCCCAAATGATGCTGGCGCTGACCGCCAGGTGCAGCAGATCACCGGTGTCAAAGTCAATGAACAGCAGCCCAGCGCGCGGGTTGAGTGTGAGGTTACCCAGTGTGTTGAAGAAGAAATTTCCCAGGTAATCAGGCACGGTCAGGCGGTCATCGTCAAGCCGCACAAATCCGGGCTGGCCACCGCGGTGCGACACGTCCACACCGTGGGCTGATGGGCAGCCGTCGCCAGCGTAGGCGGTGGCGATGAAGAAGGTGTCGGCGCGCTGGATCAATTGCCGCGCCTGGGCATCCAGCCGCGGGGCACGACACACCTGCCGGACCACCGGTGTGGGCTCAGGGCAATACAAGGCCTGCCGGGTCTGGATGTATTTGGGGCAGTTGCCAAAACTCTGCTGCACCTGCACGTCAAACCCATCCGGATTGACCGCGCTGACCACGCCGTTGACGCGGTTGCGCCGCCGCGTGTGAGGTTCGATGCCCAGCAGGCCGATACCTCCGCCGACGCGCAAAGTGGTGGCCAAGGGGCTGGCTACCAGCGGCTGTGCCTGCACCGTCAAGCACTGTGGGTCGGGTGAGCGGATGAACCCTGGCGGGCCAGCCAATGCCGAGGCCCAGGGTTGGCCAGCGGTATCCACCGTACCGGTCAGCATAAACGGCAGTTGGGCGAAAAACCCGCGGTGCTGCTCGGGCATGTGGTCGCGAATGGCCACACGCCCCACCGCAGCCAGCTTGTCGCGCGCGCCCACACGGGTTTGCACGGCCAGCTCACCTTCATGAAACGGTGACATGGGGGTTGACGCGGGCATCTCAGGCCGCCAGTCCTGTCGGTGTTTTGACCATCGGCACAAAACCTGGCAAGGCTTCGATGCGGGCCAGCCAGCGGCGCAGCTGCGGGTAAGGCTCCAGACTGACGCCGCCTTCCGGGGCATGGGCGGTGTAGGTGTAATTGGCAATGTCGGCCATCGTCAGGGTTGGGCCGGTCAAAAAGTCAGAGGCTTGCAGCGTGGCGTCCATCACTGTGAACAACTGCTTGGCGCGTTGAATCGCTTCGTCCGGGCTGGCGGAACGCTTGAACACGGCAATGGCACGCGCAACTGCCGGACCAAATGCCAGCGGGCCAGCAGCCACCGATAACCAGCGTTGTACCGCTGCGGCGCGAACCGGGTCACGCGGCCACCAGGCTTCTGCGTTGGCGGCGTAACGACTGCTCAGGTAGACTAGGATGGCGTTGGCATCGGCCAGGATGACATCACCGTCCTGGATCACCGGCACTTGTCCAAAGGCGTTCATCTGCAAGAAGGCGGGGCTTTTTTGCTCGCCAGCGGGCAGGTTCACATCCACCAACTCCACTGGCAAACCCAGCAACGACAGAAACAACTCCACGCGGTGGCTGTGACCGGACAGTGCATAGCGATACAGCTTGATGGCTTGTGCCGGGTGTTGGGACAAAGTCGACGAGGCAGGCGTGTTCATGGAAGTACTTTCAAAAAATGCAGACGTGGGCTGACAACCGAGCTCAGCTTGCAGGGCTGAAGCCTAGGCACATTGTGTTTGCTTACTGATTCACAATAAATAGTAAAAAATGGTTTTAACTACTCCACTTTCAGGAAGAATCAGGACCATGGACAAACTCAAAGCCATGCAGACTTTTGTGCACATTGCCGACCAGGGCAGCCTGACAGCAGCGGCGCGGGCAAGTGACTCGTCCTTGCCCGCCGTGGTGCGCACCCTGGCGGCGCTGGAAACCCACCTGGGTGTGCGCCTGTTTCACCGCACCACGCGGCGCATCTCACTCACCGAAGAGGGCAAACGGTATCTGGACAACTGCCGCGCGGTCCTGGCTGCGGTGGACGATGCCGAAGCCGCGCTCAGCGCCGATGCTGCCGCGCCCACCGGTCAGCTCACCATCACTGCCCCGGTGCTGTTTGGCCAGATGTATGTGGCCCCGGTGGTGATGCGTTTTGTGCAGCGTTACGAACGCTTGCGTTGCAGCCTGGTGCTGCAGGACCGCATTGTGAATTTGCTGGAAGAGGGGCTGGATGCAGGCATCCGGATCGGCCAGCTGGAAGACTCTTCACTGGTGGCGCAACCGCTGAGTACCCTGCGCCGGGTGGTGGTGGCCAGCCCGGACTACCTGCGCCGCCACGGTGTGCCGACGCACCCCAGAGAGCTGGCCAATGCCAACTGTGTGCGTTTCATGGGCAGCACCGGGCCGTGGTGGACATTTCATGAAGACGGCCGGGCTTTCAGCGTGCCAGTGCGCGGCAACCTGGATTTCAACCACATCACCCCGGTGCTGGATGCCTGTCTGGCGGGCATGGGTTTTGGCACCTTTATCTCGTATCAGGTGGCACCCTATCTGGCGCAAGGCAAGCTGCAACTGGTGCTGGAGGCCTTTGAGCCGCCACCGCGCCCAGTCAGCGTGGTCTACCCCCACGCCCGGCTGTTGCCAGCTCGCACCAAAGCGTTCATTGACTTCATCAAGCAGGAGTTGAGTGGTTTGAAACCGCTGTAGCGGCAACGCAAGCGCCCCACCACCACCGAACCCGGCAGCTTGGCATCAACCTTGACCCCAACCACTCACAGCCGACGGCTGGCGACGTCGTTGTGGTTTGGAACGATTGAATATTGCTATTTAATTGATAGCATCGAAAGCATATGACTTCCGGGCTAGAGGTATAAAACATACCCATAGGCCCTGACCTGTCAATACGGCGTGCCGTCTTTGCGGGTGAAACACCATTTCCCATCGTCACCCAGGTGGGCCTGCAAGTCGTCATCCGGGTAACTGGCGACGTCACCGGGGCTGCGGTCGCCCACTTCGAGGTAGAGCACGTCAGCGTTGCTGCGGTTCACCAGTTGGTGACCGTTGCCAGTGCCGGCCTTGAAACCCGCGCACATGCCCGGAGCCAGAGGTGTTTCACCCTGGTCGGTGATCAGCACCGGGTAGCCTTCAAGCACGTAGATGAATTCGTCCTGTTTGGCGTGGGCGTGGCGCAAGGCCGAGCCGGCCCCCGGTATCAGCCGCGTCAGGTTCACGCCAAAGTTGCTCAAGCCAAAGATGTCACCCAGTGGGCGCTTTTCCCGGCCAACCATGCGCAAGGCAAAAGGCTGGGGGTAGGTCGACGGTGTGGTGCGCGGCGCGGCATCCCGCGCGGTGATGGCAGTGGGAAATTCTGGCGTAGACATGAAAGCTCCTTGAACGATGCAAAGACGGCATGATCGCCGATCGTGCAGACGATCAAGTCAGAGTGAGCCACTATGGCCCCATTGCCTCGCATCCGTGCAACACAATGGCGCAAGACATTGCACCGATCAGGGTTTGAGCTGGCGCATGGCGCTGGCCCAGTCTTCGACATGGTGGGCCAGAATGCCTTGGCCATCGGCAATGGTGTGAATGTCGATGGCCATGATGGCAAACGATTTGTTGCCAGCCACCGGCATGCCCATGAACTGCCCCTGTGGCGTGCCGCTGGCCATACTGCGAACAATCACGCGGTTGCCGCTGACCAGCATGTCCCTGACCTCCCAGCGCATGTCCGGCACGGACTTGGCCAGACCGACCATCTGGTTGATGAAGGCCTCGCGCCCCTTGAAGTCAGTGTCATTGGCATACGACTTCCAGTCGGGCGACAGTGCTTGTTCGACCAGTGCCCGGATGTCCTTGGTGGCCGGGCGGTCCAACGCCGCGTAAAAGGGGTCCAGCAGCGCATGGGCTTGCTCCAGGGTGATGGTTTGCGCCGAAGCGGCGCCAGTGGCGACCAGGGTGGCGAGCACGGCCTGGGCGGCGAGTTTGGAGATCATGTTCATATCAGTTCTCAAAGTCATGGTTGGCAATGGTTGTGCGCGGGTCTTGCGTACCGTGGCAGTGTCGCGCCGACAACGCTTCACCACCATGGGAAAAACCGACAGCTGATGGTAAATTCCAGACATTTTGTGAAAGTGGCTGTGTGAACTCGATCATTGAACTGGACTTCAGGCCCCCCTCCGACGCCCGCCTGGAGGTGGAGGTGTTGAGCATCAGTGAACTGAGAAAACGGATGCCCCCGGCGCATCACCACCAATGGCTGCGTGCCCACTTTTACCGGCTGTATGCGGTGCAATCCGGGCACACGCAGCCGGTGGTAGATTTTGTCCAGCAGGACTTGGGGCCGGGCGACTGGATGCTGGTCCATCCGGGGCAGGTGCTGCAATACGACTTCCGCCAGCCGTGGTCTGGGCAATTGGTGGTATTCCAGCGTGAAGCGCTATGGGAAGAGCGCCTCGCGCATGCCCAGCAAGTGCCCTTGAGCGCTCAGCTGGCCCTGGCTCAGGGTTGTGTCTGGCGGCTCACACCGCCACAACACGAACGTATGATGCACTGTGTGCACAGCCTGCATGCAGACATGAATCTGGACCGCTCCCTGGCTGTGCGCAACGAGCTGCTGCGCCTGCAATTGACCGCCGCATTCTTGCGCCTCATGGCGTGGCCCAGGCAGGAGGTGCCGGTGCCCACGTCAGCGGCACACCAGGCCTACGCCCGCTTCATCCTCTTGCTGGAAGCCCAGTTTGCTCAGCACCACCAGGTGGCCTATTACGCCAACCAACTGGGCATGCACGACAAGACGCTGGGACGGGTGATCCGCAGCCAGGCAGGGCCGACGATGAGCGCCAAAAAGTGCATTGCCCAACGCCTGCTTCTGGAAGCCAAGCGGCTGCTGGCGCACACCACCCAGCCGGTGCAGGCCATCGCGATCACACTCGGGTTTGACGACCCGTCCAATTTCGTCAAGTTCTTTCGCCAACACATGGGTGTCAGCCCACTGCGGTTTCGTCAGGGCGTGGCGTCCGCTGGCTGAATAGCCGATTGGACCCCATGCACCAAATTGTTTGGCATACTCTGCCAACACATGGATATTCATTGGCAGAAATATGAAACTAGACCGCTACGACCAGCAAATTCTTGACATCCTGCAAACCGATGGCCGCATCAACAACCAGGATCTGGCCGAGCGCATCGGCCTGTCACCCTCACCCTGCCTGCGCCGGGTCAAGGCGTTGGAGGAGTCGGGCCTGATCACCGGCTACCGGGCCATGCTGGATGCCAAGAAGCTCGGCCTGTCGCTGATGGCGCTGGTGCACATTGCCATGGACCGGCACACGCCCGAGCGTTTTGCCAACTTCGAAACCACGGTGAGCCTGCTGCCCGAGGTGCTGGAATGCCTGCTGATCACCGGGCAGGATGCCGACTACCAGCTCAAGGTGGCGGTGCGCGACATGGACCATTACCAGGCGCTGCTGCTCAACAAACTCACTCGCATCGAAGGCGTGACCGGCGTGCACTCCAGCTTTGTGCTGCGCCAGGTGGTCACCAAGACTGCCTTGCCGGTAACCAGCGGGACGCCATAATCACGCCCCTTGCCACGCACCCGCGTGGTTTTGTGTTCTTCCTAAAATCGTCGCATGAATGCACCGGCCGTTCCCCCGTTTTTCACTGGCACCACACAACCCGAAGATCAACAATTTGACGCCTGGCCGCAGCAGCCGCTGCTGCTGTCCATGGAAGCGGGCGGCATCGACTGGCCCAGTTCGTGCCGCAATGGCACCTGCCGCACCTGTTTTGGCAAGCTCGAGCGCGGCCAGGTGCGTTACGAGATCGAGTGGCCAGGCCTGAGCGCCGAGGAAAAGGCCGAAGGCTACGTGTTGCCCTGTGTGGCCCACCCCTGCACCGATGTGGTGTTGCGCGCAGGCTACTAAGGTCATGTTTCGTTCAGTTTGGAACTGAAACGGCTATTGGCCCGAATGACCTTCTGCAGGATGTCGCAGATCGCGCTCAGGCATCACACAAAACTGAACTGCCCCGGCGCGCGGATCGGGTCCACATCGACGGTGATGGTGTCCTTAGGCACAAACTTGCCTTCGAGCAGCAACTTCGAGAGCGGGTTCTCGATACGCTGCTGAATGGCGCGTTTGAGCGGGCGGGCGCCAAACACCGGGTCGAAGCCCACCTTGGCCAGTTCCGCCACGGCGGCATCACTGACCTCCAGCCCATATTCCATGTGTGCCAGCCGGGCTTTGAGTACCGACAACTGGATCTTGGCAATGTCGGCAATGTGGCTGGCGTCCAAGCTGTGGAACACCACAGTCTCGTCAATACGGTTCAGGAACTCGGGACGGAAGTGGTTCTTCAGCTCGTCGGTCACCGCATCCTTGATGTCTTCGTAGTCCTGCCCCACCATGGCCTGGATCATCTGCGAGCCAATGTTGCTGGTCATCACAATCACGGTGTTCTTGAAGTCCACGGTGCGGCCCTGGCCGTCGGTCAAACGACCATCGTCCAGCACTTGCAGCAGCACGTTGAACACGTCCGGGTGGGCTTTTTCCACCTCGTCGAGCAACAGCACGGCGTAGGGCTTGCGGCGCACGGCCTCGGTCAGGTAACCACCCTCCTCGTAACCCACATAGCCGGGCGGCGCGCCGATCAGGCGGGCCACGGAGTGTTTCTCCATGAACTCGCTCATGTCGATGCGCACCAGATGGTCTTCGCTGTCAAACAGGAACCCGGCCAACGCCTTGCACAACTCAGTCTTGCCCACGCCCGTGGGGCCCAGGAACAGGAACGAGCCGGTGGGCCGGTTCGGGTCACTCAGGCCCGAACGTGAGCGCCGGATGGCATTGGCCACGGCGCCAATGGCTTCGTCTTGCCCGACCACACGCTCATGCAGCTTGGTTTCCATCTGCAGCAGTTTGTCGCGCTCACCTTGCATCATTTTGCTCACCGGAATGCCGGTGGCGCGGCTGACCACTTCGGCGATCTCTTCGGCGCCCACCTGGGTGCGCAACAGGCGCGGAGCCGCATCTTCGCCCCGGTTGGCTTCCTTGGCCTGGGCTTCTTTCAGGCGTTTCTCCAGTTCGGGCAGCTTGCCGTATTGCAGCTCAGCCACCTTGTTGAAGTCGCCCTTGCGTTTGAATTCCTCAATCTGCTGCAGCACCCGGTCTTTTTCCTCACGCACCTGGCCACTGCCCAGAGCACTGGCTTTTTCCGACTTCCAGACTTCGTCCAGATTGGCGATCTCCTTTTCCAACGAAGTGATTTCCTCGTTGATCAGCTCCAGCCGTTTCAGCGAGGCTTCGTCCTTTTCCTTCTTCACGGCTTCACGCTCGATCTTGAGCTGGATCAAGCGGCGGTCAAGTTTATCCATCACCTCGGGTTTGGAGTCCATCTCGATCTTGATCTTGGAGGCAGCCTCATCAATCAGGTCAATCGCCTTGTCAGGCAGGAAACGGTCGGTGATGTAACGGTTGGACAACTCGGCGGCAGCCACAATGGCCGGGTCGGTGATGTCCACGTTGTGGTGCTTCTCATAACGCTCCTTCAGGCCACGCAGGATGGCGATGGTGGCCTCCACCGTGGGCTCACCCACCAGGATCTTCTGGAAGCGGCGCTCCAGCGCAGCGTCTTTTTCAATGTATTTGCGGTATTCGTCCAGCGTGGTGGCGCCCACGCAGTGCAACTCACCACGCGCCAGCGCCGGCTTGAGCATGTTGCCGGCGTCCATGGCACCTTCAGCCTTGCCGGCACCCACCATGGTGTGCAACTCGTCGATGAAGACAATGGTCTGGCCCTCGTCCTTGGCCAGGTCCTTGAGCACGGCTTTCAGACGTTCCTCAAACTCACCACGGAACTTGGCGCCAGCCAGCAGCGCTGCCATGTCCAGCGACAACACCCGCTTGCCCTTGAGCGAATCAGGCACCTCGCCAGCCACAATACGCTGCGCCAGGCCTTCCACAATGGCGGTTTTGCCGACACCGGGTTCACCAATGAGCACCGGGTTGTTCTTGGTGCGGCGCTGCAGCACCTGGATGGCGCGGCGGATTTCGTCGTCGCGGCCAATCACCGGGTCAAGCTTGCCTGCTCTGGCGCGCTCGGTCAGATCCAGACAGTATTTCTTGAGCGACTCGCGCTGGTCTTCCGCATCGGCGCTGTCCACGGCCTGGCCGCCGCGCACGGCTGCAATGGCGGCTTCCAGGCTCTTGCGACTCAGGCCATTGGCCCGGGCCAGATCGCCCAGCGTTCCTTTGGCATCGGACACGGCCAGCAAAAACAGCTCGCTGGCGACAAACTGGTCACCCCGTTTGATGGCTTCTTTTTCCGTGGCCTGCAGTAATTTGCCCATATCGGGGCTGATCTGCACCTGATCCTGCCCGGTCACCTGTGGCAGTTTTTTGACGGCTGCCTCCGCCGCCGTCAGCAAACCACCCACATTCACGCCAGCGCGTTGCAGCAAGGCCTTGGGCCCGTCCTCCTGCTTGAGCATGGCCACCAGCAGGTGCGCCGGTTCAATATAGGCATGATCATTGCCCAGTGCCAGACTTTGCGCGTCAGCCAGGGCCTCCTGAAACTTGGTTGTGAATTTGTCGGGACGCATGGAACACTCCAAAAGATTTTGAACTGCCCATCACATGGGGCCCCTGGCGGGAGTTTCAAGCGCTCAGGCATCGTGCCCACCCGATTTATCCCGCCCGGATCAAGGCCGCGGCCAGCCCCGTCCCGTGGGTGAGCCCACTTCTTGCTAGCATCACCACATGATGTCCGATCCGTCCCCCGCACTGCCCTCTCTTGCCCCGCCATTGCAAGCGCAAGAGCACCTGCTGATGCGCGAAATCATCGGCCTGATCGGCAAAAGCCTGGCCCCCGGCGTGGTGTTGCGCGAGATGCTGCATTTGCTCTCTGAACTGCTGGGCCTCAACCGGGGCCGGATTGTGCTGCTTGACTCACCCGACAGCGCCCAGCACAGCCCGCCCGGCACGTCCCGCATCTGCTTTGCCTATGGCCTGACCCAGGCCGAAATGGCGTGTGGTGTCTATGGCCCCGGTGAAGGCATCACTGGCCGGGTATTGGCCACGGGCCAGCCCATGCTGGTGCAGGACATTGATGCCGAGCCGCTGTTTCTGGCGCGTGCCGTCAAGCGCGACCAGTTGCCCAGGGAAACCGTGGCCTTCATCGTCCTGCCGATTGCCGTCAATGGGGTCACCGTCGGCGTGCTGGCCTGCCACCGCATCCGCAGCCGCCAGCGCCGCTTGAATGACGACATGGCACTGCTCAAGATCATGGCCACACTGGCAGGCCAGGTGCTGCAACTGCAAGACCTGATGCAACAGCAAACCCGGGCGCTGGAAACCCGCAACACCCTGCTGACTCATGCACTGGATGCCGCAGCTGTACGTTACGGCATCATTGGCACCTCATCGGCGCTGCTGCAAGCCATTGACGAACTCGAACGGGTCTCGCAAGCCCAGGCCAGCGTGCTGCTGCTGGGTGAATCGGGCACCGGCAAGGAGCTGTTTGCACGCGCCCTGCACCTGTCCAGCCAGCGCCGTGATGCGCCGTTCATCAAGGTCAACTGCGCCGCCATCCCCGACACGCTGTTTGAGTCCGAGCTGTTTGGCTACGAACGTGGCGCCTTCACCGGCGCGGCCAGCACCCGCGTCGGCTGGTTTGAGCAGGCCAACCAGGGCACAATATTCCTGGACGAGATCGGCGACATGCCGCTGGCCATGCAAACCAAGCTACTGCGCACCCTGCAGGAAGGCACCATCGTGCGCCTGGGCGGCAAAAGCGAAATCAAGGTCGATGTACGACTGGTGGCCGCCACCCATCGTGACCTGGAAACCGAGGTTGCCAGCGGCAGCTTCCGCCGCGACCTGTTCTACCGTCTCAACGTGATCCCGATCCGCCTGCCCAGCTTGCGTGAACGGCGCGAGGACATCCACACGCTGGCGATCCATTTCATGAACCGCGCCAACCAGGCCAATCAACGCAACGTTTATCTTTCACCCGCTGCGCTCACCCGGCTTGAAGAACACCCTTGGCCCGGCAACATCCGCGAACTGGGCAATGTGATCGAGCGGCTGGTGCTGCTGGCCGACGGCCCGATGGTGTCAGCCGCCGAACTGGAACGCTTTTTGCCGAGCATAACCAGCGGCACAGGCACCGCTGAACCGATGGCCACCAGCGTACCCAGCCAGCGGCCGACCCGCGCTGCGCCGCCGCTGGTACGTGACTACCTGCCCGTACACTCCCATTCACAGGAAGAGCTGCAACAGACCCTGGCCCGGCATGGCGGTAACCAATCACGCGCCGCGCAGGCGCTGGGCTTGACGGTGCGGCAATTTGCCTATCGATTGCGCAAATGTGCGTCAGGTCAGTGAGTTTGTCGCCGATTTTGCAGTGACTGGGTCTGGCAATTTCGTCACCCTAACTGTCACCCTCCGAGCCACCTCAAACAGGCCGTTCGAGGTGGCTCTCTCGTGACCGTAGAACCACGACTATTTCAAGTCGAAACGATCCAGGTTCATGACCTTGGTCCAGGCGGCCACAAAGTCGCGCACAAACTTGGCTTGGGCATCGTCGGCGGCATAAACCTCGGCCAAGGCACGTAATTGCGCGTTGGAGCCAAAGACCAGATCCACCACCGTCGCCGTCCACTTCACCGCTCCAGTACGGCGGTCACGGCCTTCGAACAGCCCCTCCGTGGCAGACTTTTGCCACTGAGTGCGCATGTCGAGCAGGTTCACGAAGAAGTCGTTGCTGAGCGTTTGCGGGCGCTGGGTGAACACACCGTGCGGCGCTTGGCCCACATTGGCATTGAGCACCCGCAGGCCACCGATCAACACCGTCATTTCCGGAGCGCTGAGGGCCAGCAGCTGCGCCTTGTCCAGCAGCAGCTCGGCAGCCACGCCTTGCAGGTCGTTGCGCACGTAGTTGCGGAAACCATCGGCCGCAGGTTCCAGCACGGCCGCCGAGTCCACATCGGTCTGCGCTTGGGACGCATCGGTGCGGCCCGGCGCAAAGGGCACGGTGATGTTCTGCCCAACCTCTTTCGCGGCAGCTTCCACGGCGGCGTTACCAGCCAGCACGATCAGGTCAGCCAGAGAGATTTTTTTGCCACCCGACTGCGCCGCGTTGAAGGCCTGCTGAATGGCTTCGAGCTGCTGCAGCACCTGCGCCAGTTGCGCGGGCTGGTTGACGGCCCAATCTTTTTGCGGAGCCAGGCGGATGCGCGCGCCGTTGGCGCCACCACGCTTGTCGCTGCCGCGAAAACTGGCGGCGCTAGCCCATGCGGTACTCACCAGTTGCGCGATGGACAAACCCGATGCCAACACCTGGGCCTGGAGCGCGGCCACGTCCTGCGCATCCACCAGCGGGTGATCCACCGCCGGGACCGGGTCTTGCCAAAGCAGCACTTCCTGCGGCACCAGGGGGCCGAGGTAGCGCGAACGCGGCCCCAGGTCGCGGTGCGTCAGCTTGAACCAGGCACGGGCAAAGGCATCGGCAAATTCGGCCGGGTGCTGGTGAAAGCGCCGGGCGATTTTTTCGTAGGCGGGGTCGATGCGCAGCGACAGATCGGCGGTGGTCATCATCGGCGCGTGTTTCTTGCCAGGCTCGTGGGCATCGGGGATCATGTGTTCGGGCCGCACGTTCTGGGCTTGCCACTGGTGGGCTCCGGCGGGGCTCTTGGTCAGCGCCCATTCGTAGCCAAAGAGCATGTCGAAATAGCCGTGGTCCCAGGTGGTGGGGTTGGGCTTCCAGGCCCCTTCGATGCCGCTGGTGGTGGTGTGCGCCCCTTTGCCACTGCCGAACTGGTTGATCCAGCCCAGGCCCTGCGCTTCAATGGGAGCGGCTTCGGGTTCGGGGCCGACCAAGGCCGGGTCGCCCGCACCGTGCGCCTTGCCAAAGGTGTGGCCACCAGCAATCAGCGCCACCGTTTCTTCATCGTTCATGGCCATGCGGGCAAAGGTTTCGCGCACATCACGGCCAGAAGCCAACGGGTCGGGGTGGCCGTCCGGGCCTTCGGGGTTCACATAGATCAGGCCCATTTGAACGGCAGCCAGCGGGTTGTCAAGCTGGCGCTCGCCGCTGTAGCGGCTGTTGGCCTTGTCGCTGGTGGCCAGCCACTCAGATTCAGCACCCCAGTAAACATCTTGCTCGGGCTCCCAGATATCCACGCGGCCACCGGCAAAACCGAAGGTCTTGAAGCCCATGGACTCCAGGGCCACATTGCCCGCCAGAATGATCAAGTCGGCCCAGGAAATCTTGCGGCCATACTTTTGCTTGATAGGCCACAGCAGGCGGCGAGCCTTGTCCAGGTTGCCGTTGTCGGGCCAGCTGTTCAGGGGGGCAAAGCGCTGGTTGCCGCTGCCCGCGCCACCCCGGCCATCGGCCACCCGGTAGGTGCCGGCAGAGTGCCAGGCCATACGAATCATGAGGCCGCCATAGTGGCCCCAGTCGGCTGGCCACCAGTCTTGTGAATCGGTCATCAAGCCATGCAGGTCCTGGATCACCGCCGCCAGATCCAGCCTCTTGAATTCTGCGGCGTAGTCAAAGTCTGCCCCCATGGGGTTGGACGGTGCAGCGTGCTGGTGCAGGATGCCCAGTTTGAGCTGATGGGGCCACCAGTCGGTGTTGGACGGGGCGGCAGCGGTGGCGTTTTTGTACGCTGCGTGGTGGAAGGGACACTTGGCTTCTGTGGACATGACGATCTCCTTTGGGCGGTTGGCAACTGACTCGAAAAATAGTTTATGTCTTATGCCAAATACTTCCCAATTTGTTTTATCAATGATTGAGATAGCGTGTGGCGACGAATGCCTGTCTTGGGTCGCGTTCCCCCTGCGTCATCACTGTTCCTCCCAGCGTCGTCATCCAACAACGTCGACATTTTGTAGACATTAGGTCTACACAAATTTTCAACAGACCACTCCAATCACTTGAAATGCTATTATTTTTATAGCTAACTATGCTTTAAATAAAGGGGCTGAAGGCCTATTTTTCATAAATTGTTCCATTCAATGCAGCATGGCACGAGGCTTGCACTCAACCTGTCAGGCATCCGCCTTTCAACCCATCAAGAGGACACCATGACCACTGCTGAAACTACAGCCCCCGTACAAACCGTCAAAGCCTACCTGCGCCCGATTGATGCACAAGGCCTGGCCGCTTTTGCTGAAAAAGGCCGCGGCAACCCCGCCTCGCGCGGCACCAACAAAGTCCACACCGTGATGGAAGGTCAATACCGCTCGCTGAGCTACGTCGGCAACCACGCTGCCGTGGTGGTGGACGAACCGCTGCACCTGTTTGGCCAGGACACCGCGCCTGCCCCTGGCGAAATCGTGCTCTCGGGCCTGGGCGGCTGCCTGGCTGTTGGCATCACCGCCGTGGCCACCTGGAAACAGGTCAAGCTGACCAAGCTCGAAATCTTTCTGGAAGGCGACATTGGCAACCCCGCCGCATGGGGAGCCGACGGTGCTTTGCAAAAACAGCCGCTGGAGATGGGCTTTCAAGCCATCCGCGTCAAGGTGCTGGTCGAAGGTGATGCCTCGCGCGAAGAACTCGACAAGATCGTGCAACACGCCAACTTCTACTCGCCCGTGGCCAACACCATGCGCAACCCGATCCCGTTTGAAATCAGCCTGGCTGATTGAACCCCGGTTAAACCCCAAGGACGCACCATGAACCCCGCTGACCTCCCCCGCGAATTGACGGCCCCACCCGCTGCCGAGGCCTTGCTGGCCGCCGTGCGCACGGTGGCCCAGGGCCCACTGCGTCAACAGGCCGATGCCATTGACCGCCAGGGCCACTACCCCAAGGCCATTCTCCAGGAGCTGGCCGCAGCGGGGGCCATGAGCGCCCACCTGAACGCACCGCATGGCTCGGGCGACTTCTTTCTGGCGATTCAGGCCATGGCCGAAGCCGCCAAGGTGTGCGGGGCCACCGGCTTCATGATGTGGTGCCAGGCCGTCTGCGGCCTGTACCTGCAACAGTCCGGCAACCCGGCGCTGACGGGTGATGTGTTGACCCGCCATGTCGCCGGTCTGGGCCTGGGCGGCACCGCCTTGTCCAACCCCATGAAAAGCTACGCCGAAATCGAGAGCCTGCTGCTCAAAGCCACCAAAGTCGAAGGCGGCTACCGGGTCAGCGGCACGCTGCCCTGGATCAGCAACCTGCAAGCCGACCACTACTGCGGCGCGATTGCCGCCATCCCGGAGAGCGGCACCGAACTCATGTTCCTGCTGCGCTGCAA
>NZ_JAQTWM010000054.1 GCF_028689305.1 Rhodoferax sp.
TGCAACGGGGCCTGAACTGCCCGCCCACCACGGCTGCCGGGCGCTGGTTTGATGCGGTGGCCGGTTTGCTGGGTTTGAGCGTGCGGCAGGAATTTGAAGCCCAGGCCGCCATCGCCCTGGAGCAGGCTGCAGCACGCTACTTGCAAGACCACACGCTGCAAGTCCGCACCGGCGACTGGGTGGTCACGCCCGACGGCCAGATCGACCTGCGCCCCTTGCTGCGCTCCAGCCTGATCGACGTGGATGTCACCAACCCGGCAGTGGTCGATGAGGCCGCTGCCCGCTTTCACCTGACCCTGGCCGACGCCCTGTGCGCCCACACCGTCGCCCAGGCACAGCTTCACCAGCTGCGGGATGTGGCTTTGGGCGGCGGTTGTTTTTTCAACCGCATCCTCACGCAGCGCATCGTGGCGCAGCTGTCAGGCGCGGGGTTGAGCGTGCTGCCAGCCCAAACACTGTCATGTGGTGACGCCGGGCTGGCGTTGGGGCAGGCTTGGGTGGCCGGGCAGCGGCTGGCACTGTTGCGTGGCAAAAATCAAGAGAAAAATAGAACTGTAGCCCAGGTAGATGGTGCGCAAACAGCTACTCAATAGATAGCAAGTATGTCAATGAAAGCCAAACACCTGCGTCTCAGTGACTCCGTTTCCTGGGAATGGCATCCTGTGCCATTCAGTTTATTTCGTCGTCTAACTTGGGCTGGCCAGATTAGGCACTCGTCTACATTACGTTAGATTTCATGCTCACCGTATGACCCGCCAATACTACTCACAACGCAAGGGAACCAACCCAAACATCAAAGGGCTGCCGCTTCATAACGTGCTCGACCTCTTTGTGCGCGTCTATGGGCAACTCAGGTCTGACGGGTACTTCGATGAGGCCTTCGGGTTCTATTGCGTTGATGCGGGACACATCCAGGGAAAGCTAAAAGATCCAGAGCTTGAAATGTTCCTGGGCATTCGAACGAAAGGTCTATGGCCAATCGATCAGAAAGCGCCGTTCTATTCGGAGGACAACTTCTTCGATGTACTGGAGTTCTTGCATGAGCATGTTTCACGACCGATAAAAGGCACTCCTCACAATTTTTCTGACTGCGGCATGCATTGGCAAACCTTCAATGGGGTACTGGGCCGTGCCGATTTCAGAAACAAAATAAATGCGGTTCTTGCTCATTACCAGCACTCGTTTGAGCTCTCAACCGATGGAGAGGTCTTGCGCAAGCCTGAGGCCGGGTTCGAAGCAATATTTGACGCCGACTTGCCAACAAACGATGAAAATGTTCTCGCGCGCGTCTCTGCAGCAACACGGCTTTATCGCAGGCATGGGTCGACGCTTGATGATCGTCGGCACGCAGTTCAAGATTTGGTTGGAATTTTGGAATTGCTGCGATCAAAAGTAAAAGACCTTTTGACCAGTTCCGACGAAAAAGACCTCTTCAACATAGCCAACAACTTTTGTATTCGTCACAACAACGACAAGCAAAAAACAGGATACGACGCAAATATCTGGCTTAGCTGGATGTACTACATGTACTTAGCAACAATCCATGTAGTTCTTCGAAAAATTGAAAAGGAAGGGCACGAATGAAATCTAACTGTCGGTTCAACGCGGACGCCAACACTGGCCATGCCTTCGGCATTTTTATGGCCAGTGTTGGTGCCCTCCGCGCTTCGCGCTCCGGCGCCGGTTAACCTGGGCGTTATCCCTCACAACTGAACGGTCGCTATGTACTTCAAGAAAATTGAAATTGAAAACGCCGGGCCAATCGACCATCTATCAATCGATTTCCCCACAACCGATTCAGGTAGTCCCAAGCCATTAGTCGTCGTCGGTGAAAATGGTACGGGGAAGACAATTCTTCTGTCCTATTTAGTCAACACACTGATCACTGCAAAGCAGACGGCCTTTGACGATACTGAAGTTGAACATGGGAAGGTCTACAAGTACAGAAGCCCTCAGTACATTAGAGCCGGAGCGCACTACTCATATGGACGTGCTGACTTTGGGAACGGGCAGTATGTCGAAGAATGGCAACTCGACACACAAAAATCCCAATTTGAGGAAGCCTATTCTTTTTCTCCGGCAAAGAGAACCTGGACCGCCATTCCTGCAAATGATTCGTCCCACTTTCAAAGCTCCATGACCCACAACGAACAAGCAGCTAAGGAGCTATTTGAGAAGAAATGCTGCCTATATTTCCCGGTCAACCGGTTTGAAGAGCCCGCATGGTTGAACATAGACAATCTAAAGGATCGAGCGACCTACACCGAGCTAAAGCGCATCAATCGTTACTCGAATAGAAGTCTGATTTCAACATCGCCCCTAAAGGCAAATAGAAACTGGCTTCTGGATCTAATCTTTGATCGCCAAGCATTTGAGCTCCAGACTTCGACCATGGCGCTTCCAGTTGGGCCAAACCAGCAACCCATTAACATCCCTATTTTCGTGGGGTTTCAAGGACAGAGTTCGCGAATCTACGAAGCCGTTTTACAGCTACTCCGCACGACACTTCGCGTTGACGGAACGATTCGTCTCGGCGCTGGTGATAGGCGCAATCGCCTAATTTCAATATTGAAAGATGAGGCGCCATGGATTCCAAACATATTTCAACTTTCAACAGGAGAGGTTCTGCTACTTAACCTCTTCCTGTCCACGATGCGTGATTACGACTTAAGTGGGGGATCGTTGGAGAACCTAAGCGACATACGTGGGATCGTAGTCATCGATGAGATCGATGCACATCTTCATACGCGTCACCAAAAAGAAGTCTTGCCTGACCTTCTCGCATCTTTCCCAAACGTGCAATTCATAATAACTACTCACTCGCCCCTGTTTCTGCTGGGAATGGAGGAAAGGCTTGGAGCCGACGGCTTCAAAACAATAAATATGCCAGATGGTGAAGTTGTCTCAGCATCAGATTTTTCAGAGTTCACGGCAGCCTACGAGACATTCAAACAAACAAACCTGCACCGACAAGAGATCGCCAACACTCTAAGGGCCAACTCACGCCCAATCGTCTTTGTCGAGGGCGATTACGATATTCGATACATAACTAGGGCGGCTGAGTTGCTTGGGAAGCTGCATGTCCTTCACGCCATTCAACTTAGAGATGGGTCTGGCTTTGGCAACCTAGACAAGATTTGGCGATCCTACGAAGTTCAACTGGCGGAATTGCTCCCATCAAAAATTCTCTTGCTCTACGACTGCGATACAAACAAGGCAGCATCAGAGAAAGGGAAGCTCATAAAGCGTGCTATCCCTTCAATCGAAGACTCTGCGATAACTATAGGCATTGAGAATCTCATACCCGCAGAGATCGTTGAGCAGCTTGAAAACAGCCACCCTCAGTTTATCGATTCAACCGACCCAACCACTACACGGATTCGTGGTCATGCAATGATTTCGCCCGCAAAGAAGTCCATCAACAAGGATGAGAAGAAGAATTTGTGTGACTGGTTCTGTTCCAATGGAACAGCGGAACACTTTCGCAATTTTTCTTCGATATTTGACATCGTTGAAAGTGAGCTACTTGGCCATTGACTTGAGGGCTAACCCTGTGGTCCACCGGACGCTGCGCGATAAAGCCGCGCAGCGCCGGTGACCTCCACGTTGACCGCAAGACTTCGCTCTGGAGAAATCAATGCACCTTCGCCACATTGCCCTAGCTGTACTGACCGCTTCTTCTGCCGCGATGGCCCAAGAGACATGTGGGCTTCGCGCAGCACAGCTGTTTGCAGCAGGTCGTACATCAGAGCTGGCAGCACTGTTCACGGGCCTATGGGAGCCAACGTCTGCAGCTTTATCAACAAATCACCTCCCAGCCCAGATAAACACTGTCTAACAAGCTACGAATTATATAGCATAAGAAGGAGCCAACATGTGTCTAGCCATTCCCGCCCGTGTGGTGGAACTGTTACCCAAGCTGCGTGCCGTTGTCGATCTGGCCGGGGTGCGCAAAGAGGTGTCGATTGATCTGGTCGACGACGCCCAGGTGGACGACTACGTGATCATCCACGTGGGCTACGCCATCGGCAAGATCGACCCCGAGGAGGCGCAGCGCACGCTGGCGCTGTTTGCCGAACTGGCACAGACCGAGGGCCAGGCATGAAATACATCGACGAATTCCGCGACGGTGCGCAGGCCCGGCACATCGCGGCCAACATCGCTGCCGAAGTGCGCCCCGGCATCAGCTACAACTTCATGGAGTTCTGCGGCGGCCACACCCATGCCATCTCGCGCTACGGCATTGCCGACATGCTGCCGCCCAATGTGCGCATGATCCACGGGCCGGGCTGCCCAGTGTGTGTGCTGCCGATTGGCCGGGTGGACCTGGCCATCCGGCTGGCGCTGGACCGGGGCGTGATGCTGTGCACCTATGGCGACACCATGCGCGTGCCGGCCTCGGACGGGCTGTCCCTGATCAAGGCCAAGGCGCGTGGTGCGGATGTGCGCATGGTGTATTCGGCGCATGACGCGCTCAAGCTGGCCGAGCAGCACCCCGACCGCGAGGTGGTGTTTTTTGCCATTGGCTTCGAGACCACCACGCCGCCCACCGCGCTGGTGCTGCGTGATGCGGCGGCGCGGGCGGTGCCCAACTTCAGCGTCTTGTGCTGCCATGTGCTGACGCCAGCGGCCATCACGCACATTTTGGAAGCCGCCGAGGCTCACCAATTGGGCACGGTGCCGATTGACGGCTTCATCGGGCCGGCGCATGTGAGCATCGTCATCGGCTCCAGGCCTTACGAGGGCTTTGCCGAGAGGTATCGCAAGCCGGTGGTCATCACCGGCTTTGAGCCGCTGGATGTGATGCAAGGCATTTTGATGCTGGTGCGCCAGATCAACGCGGGCCGGGCGGTGGTGGAAAACGAGTTCTCGCGCGTGGTCACGCGCGAGGGCAACCAGGCGGCGCAGGCCCTGATGGCGCAGGTCTTTGAGCTGCGTGATAGTTTTGAGTGGCGCGGCCTGGGCGAAGTGCCCCACAGCGCCCTCAAAATTCGCCCAGCCTACGCCGCCTGGGATGCCGAGCGCAAGTTTGATCTGCACTATGCCAGTGTGCCCGACCACAAGCAGTGTGAATGCGGGGCGATTCTGCGTGGTGTCAAACGCCCGGCCGACTGCAAGCTGTTTGGCACGGTGTGCACGCCCGAGAGCCCGATGGGCTCGTGCATGGTCTCCAACGAGGGCGCGTGCGCCGCCCATTACGCCTATGGGCGGTTTCGTGACATTGCGGTGGTCTCAGCATGACAACACAGAAGAAAAACTACCTGCGCCCCATCGACTTCAAGCATGGGCACATCGACATGACGCACGGGGCCGGTGGCCGCGCCGCCGCGCAGCTGGTGGACGAGCTGTTCGCCCGCGCCTTTGACAACGACTACCTGCGCCAGGGCCACGACGGCGCTTTGCTGCCCCTACCCGGCAGCGGGCAACTGGTGATGGCTACCGACGGGCATGTGATCTCGCCGCTGTTCTTTCCGGGCGGCGACATTGGCTGCCTGTCGGTGCACGGCACGGTCAATGACGTGGCCATGTCGGGGGCGCAGCCGCTGTACCTGTCGGCCAGCTTCATCATCGAAGAAGGCTTTGCGCTGGCGGACCTGAAACGCATTGTGGAATCCATGGCCGCCGCTGCGCGTGAGGCCGGTGTGCCCATCGTCACCGGCGACACCAAGGTGGTGGAAAAAGGCAAGGGCGACGGCGTCTTCATCAGCACCACCGGCGTGGGCGTGGCCCCCACAGGCTTGTGCATCAACGGCCGCCAAGCCCAGGCGGGCGATGTGATTTTGGTCTCCGGCACGCTCGGTGAGCATGGCGTGGCCGTGATGTCGCTGCGTGAGTCGCTGGAATTTGAGACCGCGATTCAATCCGACACCGCCGCGCTGCACACCCTGGTGCAGGCCATGCTGCATGCGCTGCCCGACCCGGCGGCGCTGCATGTGCTGCGCGACCCCACCCGTGGCGGCCTGGCCACCACACTCAACGAGATTGCCACCCAGTCACAGGTTGGCATGCTGCTGGAAGAGGCCGCCATTCCGGTGCTGCCGCAGGTCGAAGCCGCCTGCGAGCTGCTCGGCCTGGACCCGCTGTACGTGGCCAACGAGGGCAAGCTGATTGCCATCTGCGCGCCCGAGGTGGCCGACACCCTGCTGGCCGCCATGCGCGCCCACCCGCTGGGGCAGGGCGCGCAGCGCATCGGCACGGTCACCCAGGACAGCCATTGCTTTGTGCAAATGGCCACCCGCTTTGGCGGTCGGCGCGTGGTGGACTGGCTCAGCGGCGAACAGCTGCCGCGCATTTGTTGAGAAAAGACCATGAAATTCGAACATGGCATGTTGGAATTTCATGGGGAATCTGAAAGCCATCATGCGAACCCGCCTGCCCACTCCCAGCGTCAACAGCCTGCGTCAGCGCCTGTTTGATACCCATTCTGCCAGCCATGGTTGGTTCATCAATAAAATCCGCCTCTAGCCCGCATAAAACCTGCCTGATCAGCTATTAAAAACAGAGTATTTTGATGTCGCCACCCGCCTTGCCCGACCCCCACGATTCGCTGCCGCTGGTGCTGGTGGTGGATGACGAGACCCGTTCGCTGGATTCGATCCGCCGCAATCTGGAGGAAGACTTCCGCATCCTCACCGCCAGCTCCGCCGACGAGGCGCGCGGCCTGCTGGAGCGCCACGAGGTCAGCGTGATCCTGTGCGACCAGCGCATGCCCGGCACCAGCGGCGTCAAGTTTTTGAAGGAAGTGCGCGAGGCGTGGCCCGACACCGTGCGCATCATCATCTCGGGCTACACGGATTCGCAGGACATCATTGCCGGCATCAACGACGCGGGCATTTACCAGTACGTGCTCAAGCCCTGGGTGCCCGAGCACCTGCTGTCCACCGTGGCCAAGGCGGCTGAGGCGCGCAGCCTGCAGATGCAGACCCAGCGCCTGAACCTGGAGCTGCGCACCAGCACCCCGGTGCTGCGCCGCCGCGGCACCGAGACACTGGCCACGGCGCGCGCCGCGTTCGACTTTGACAGCCTGGAGCGCTCGGAAAACAGCCCGCTCAACGCCGTGTGTGAGATGGCCGCCCGCGTGGCCCGCTACGACCTGCCGGTGCTGGTGACCGGAGAGTCGGGCACCGGCAAGGAGCTGCTGGCGCGCGGCATCCACTACGCCAGCCCGCGCTGCGAGCGCGCCTTTGTCATGGAGAACTGCGCCGCCATGACCGACACGCTGCTGGAGTCGGAACTGTTTGGCCACAAGCGGGGCGCGTTCACCGGCGCCTTTGAAGACCATGTGGGCCTGTTCCAGCGGGCCGATGGCGGCACCATCTTTCTGGATGAAATTGGCGACACCTCGCCGGCTTTCCAGGTCAAGCTGCTGCGCGTGCTGCAAGAGGGCGAGGTGCGCCCCGTGGGCGCCAGCCGCCCGGTACTGGTCGATGTGCGGGTGATTGCCGCCACCCACCGCGACCTGGAGCAGGACGTGCGCTCGGGCCGGTTCCGCGAAGACCTGTACTACCGCATCGCTGGCATCACGCTGTCGGTGCCGCCCTTACGCGAGCGCAGCGCCGACATCCTGCCGATTGCCGACATGCTGCTGCTGCGCGCCGGCCAGGAGCTGGGCCGCCCCGACGTGCGCTTTGCCAGCGATGTGCGGGCCAACCTGCTGGCCTACCCCTGGCCGGGCAATATCCGCGAGCTGAGGAATGAGATTTACCGTGCCGTGGCGCTGTCCGATGGGCTGACGGTGTCCGCCAGCGCCTTCTCCAAACGCGTGCTGCACGGCCAGCCCGGCATGGCAACGCCCCAACAGCCGGGCAACGGCCTGCCGCAAGGCGGCACCCTGCAAGAGCGCCTGGACGCGATTGAGGCCGTGATCCTGCGCGAGACCCTGTTGCGCCTGCGCTGGAACAAAACCCACGCGGCCAAGGAATTGGGCCTGTCGCGCGTCGGCCTGCGCCAGAAGCTGGCCCGCTTTGGGCTGGAGGGCCAGGCCGATGGCTGAACCCCACTTCAACGTGCTGTGGCTGCAATCCGGCGGGTGCGGCGGTTGCAGCATGTCGCTGCTGTGCGCCGACACGGCCGATTTTCGGGGCCTGTTGCGCCAGATCGGCGTGAACCTGCTGTGGCATCCGGCGCTTTCACTGGAGTCGGGGGACGAGTCGCTGGCCATCCTGCAGGACTGCCTGAGTGGCAAGGTACCGCTGCACGCGTTGTGCCTGGAAGGCGCGGTGCTGCGGGGGCCTGAGGGCAGCGGGCGCTTCCACATGTTGGCCGGCACGCAAGAGCCGATGCTGCACTGGGTGGAGCGCCTGAGCGCTGTCGCCCAGCACGTCGTGGCCGTGGGCAGCTGCGCGACCTTTGGCGGCATCACCGCCGGCGGCATCAACCCGACCGACGCCTGCGGGCTGCAATACGAAGGTGACCACGCCGGTGGCGTGCTGGGCGCACAGTGGCGTGATCCGTCGGGCCTGCCCGTGGTGAATGTGGCGGGCTGCCCCACCCACCCCGGCTGGGTGCTGGAAACGCTGGCGGCGCTGGCCGCTGAGTTGCCGATGACGGCGGACGCCCTCGACACGCTGGGACGCCCCCGCGCCTATGCCGACCAGCTGGTGCACCACGCCTGCTCGCGCAACGAGTATTACGAGTACAAGGCCAGCGCCGACAAGCCGTCGGACCTGGGCTGCATGATGGAGCACATGGGCTGCAAGGGCACGCAGGCGCATGCCGATTGCAACATCCGGCTCTGGAACGGCGAGGGCTCGTGCACGCGTGGCGGCTACGCCTGCATCAGCTGCACCGAGCCGGGCTTTGAGGAGCCGGGCCACCCATTTCACCAGACGCCCAAGGTGGCGGGTATTCCCATCGGCTTGCCCATCGACATGCACAAGGCCTGGTTTGTGGCGCTGGCCTCACTGTCCAAATCGGCGACACCGCAGCGCGTCAAGGTCAACTCGACCTCTGACCACCTGGTGGTGGCGCCCCTGACCCGGAAGACCCGACTCAAATGACACGTTTGCTGGTAGGCCCATTCAACCGCGTCGAAGGCGATCTGGAAGTCCGCCTGGAAGTGGCCGACGGGCAGGTGAACGAAGCCTGGGTCAACGCGCCCATGTACCGCGGCTTCGAGCAGATCCTGCAAGGCAAGCACCCGTTTGACGCCATGGTCTATGTGCCGCGCATCTGCGGCATTTGCTCGGTCACGCAGTCGGTGGCGGCGGCGCGCGCGCTGGGCGCGGCCTGTGGCGTGGCGGTGCCGCCCAATGGCGTGTGGCTGACCAACCTGATGCTGGCCTGCGAGAACGCGGCCGACCATCTGACGCATTTCTACCTGTTCTTCATGCCTGACTTCACGCGCGAGGTGTATGCCCAGCGCCCTTGGCATGCGCAGGCGCTGCAGCGTTTCTCCACGCACTCGGGTGCGCATTCCCGCGAGGCGGTGGCGGCGCGCCAGCGCTGGATGCAGATCATGGGCACGCTGGGCGGCAAATGGCCGCACACCCAGTCCATCGTCCCCGGCGGATCAACCCGCAATCTCAGTGGGTCCGAGCGTTACCGGCTGGGCTCGCGCGTGGCGGAGATGCGCAGCTTTCTGGAGCGCGTGTTGTATGCCGCCCCGCTGGAAGAAGTGGTCGCGCTGGACAGCGAACCGGCGCTGGAACAGTGGCTGCAGCGCGACCCCTTGCAGGGCGACCTGCGGCTGTTCCTGTCCATTGCCCGCGACCTGCAACTCGACACCCTGGGCCGGGGCCCCGGCCTGACGCTGAGCTATGGCGGCTTTGCCGACCCCAGCGGCCAGTATGCGATGGCACCCGGCGTGTGGGACGGCCACACGCTGGCGCCGGTCAACACGGCGCAGATCGCCGAGGATGCGCGCCACGCCTGGCTGGCCGATGCCGGAGCCGCGCTGCACCCATCAAGCGGGCTGACCCTGCCGCAGATGGACAAACCCGATGCCTACACCTGGAACAAGGCGCCCCGGCTCGATGGCCGGGTGCTGGAAACCGGCGCCCTGGCCCGCCAGCTGGCGGATGGCCAGCCCTTGATACGCGCGCTGTGGGCACGCACCGGCGGCAATGTGGCGACAAGGGTGCTCGCGCGTGCCATCGAGCTGGCGCGGCTGGTGTTGCTGGCCGAGCAGTGCCTGCGTGCCATAGCGCCCGATGCCCCCTGCGCCAACGACGCGGTGCTGCCGGAAGAGGCCGACGCCTTTGGCCTGTGCGAAGCCGCACGCGGCAGCCTGGGCCACTGGCTGTCGATCCGCGGCGGGCGCATTGCCAACTACCAGATCATCGCTCCGACGACCTGGAACTTCTCCCCGCGCGACCGCCACGGCACGCCCGGCGCGCTGGAGGCCGCACTGGTGGGCGCGCCGGTGCAGCCGGGTGAAAAAACGCCGGTGGCGGTGCAGCACATCGTGCGTTCGTTTGACCCTTGCATGGTGTGCACGGTGCACTGATGGAGCCCGACCGCGCATGACCCGACACGCCGCCCCTCCTTCCGCCCATCCGCACCCCAAAGGTGTGGACGACGACACCTGGCTGGACGTGATCCAGAAGATGGATGACGTGTACTCGCAGCTGTTGCGCGACGAGGTGGCGCTGGAGGAAAAAAACGCGCAGCTGGAGGTCTCGCAGCAGTTGATCTACAGCCTGCTGTCCTCGATGTCGGACGTGCTGGTCGCCGCCGACGCGCAGGGGCTGATTGAGCAGACCAACCAGGCCCTGTGCGAACTGGTGGGCTGCAGTGAAGAGGCCTTGCTGGGCGCCCCCATGCACACCTTGCTGCACAGCAGCGCCGACACCGGCGTGCTGCAGGACATGATGCGCCGCACCGTCACGCTGCGCCAGGGCGAGACGGTGGAGTTGATGCTGCACGACGCCACCGGCCAGCCGGTGCCGGTGGATTTCACCGCCACACCGCGTTACGACGCTCGCCGCCGCTGCGTGGGTTATGTGTTTGTCGGGCGGCCCATGGCGGAAATCAAGCGCGCCTACCGCCAGCTGCACGAGGCGCATGAAGCGCTCAAGCTGACGCAACAACAACTGCTGCACGCCGAAAAAATGTCGTCCCTGGGCCGCCTGGTGGCCGGTGTGGCGCACGAACTCAACAACCCGATCAGCTTTGTGCTCGGCAATGTGCACGCGCTCAACCGCTACACCATGCGCCTGCGCCAGTACCTGGACGCGGTGCATGCCGAGGCCGCGCTGGGCAACAACCCGCAGTTGGTGGCGCTGGCGCAGAAACTGCGCATTGAGCACATCCTGAACGATCTGCCTTCGCTGATGGACGGCACCATCGAAGGCGCGCAGCGCACGGCCAGCATCGTCGATGGGCTCAAGCGCTTCTCGGCGCTGGATGGCGAGGAGCGCGAGGCGGTCCAGGTCGATGCGGTGATCGAGCGCGCCATCCACTGGGTGCGCACCGGCATGAAGCTGGACTTTGACGTGGAACTGCAAGCCAGCCCGGGCTGCGTGGTGCCCGGCAATGCGGGCCAGCTGCTGCAGGTGTTGATGAACCTGATCCAAAACGCCTACGACGCGGCCAGCGCCCAGCCTGGGGTGTTGCCGGTGCTGAAAATCAGCACCCGGCGCGAAGGCCATGCCCTGGTCATCACGCTGCACGACAACGGGCCCGGCATCGCCCCCGAAGTCCTGTCCAGCATTTTTGAGCCGTTTTTCACGACCAAGCCGGTGGGCAAGGGCACCGGCCTGGGCCTGTCCATCAGCTACGGCATCGTCGAGCGCCACGGCGGCACGTTGACCGCGCGCAACCACCCACAAGGCGGCGCCGAATTTGTGCTGCGCCTGCCCGCCGCCAAGCCGGCCCCGGTGGCCCCAGGTTCGTGAAATTTGCAAGCCTTTTGGGGCTCTAGCCCAGAAGAAATAAGCTTATTCAGCTATTAAATGTATAGCTTTTGAGTGGCGGTGCAGGGCCACCGTGGCATCACCCGGCCAGATCGGTCCGGTCAAAGGCAAAGGTGGCATCGGACACCACGGTGGTGGCAAAACCCACGCAGCCAGCGTTCCAGCCCGGAACCGGCAAAGGCGTCCGTCACGTTTTTTTCCATCACCTGTTCCGTCGCCAGCGGTGTGAAACGCGGCTGGAACTCGGCACCGGTCTGGCCGGGCCGGGTGGACCGTTCAGCGCGGGCGGGCGCCGGGCTCGGGCGCGCCCTTGACCCCGGCACCGCGCACTTCCAGCCGGATTTCATCCAACACCTGGCCCTTGGCACCGATGATTTGCACCACATGCCGCCCGGGCCAAGGCAGCCACTGCGCCGTGGACCCTGCCGCAAATGCCTTGCCATCCATCAGCCAGCGCAGCTTGTCACCGCTGGCCGCGAAGCTCACGCGCTGGTGTTGGGGCGGAATGTCGGGGTCCAGCGCAATGATGGTGCCGGTGGTCGGCGCGGTGATGCGGGCGCTCGGTTTGTCGGGGTTTTGTGAAAGATTTTGGCCCTTAGCCCGCGTGTTGTTTGCCTGGGTAGCTTCTGTATTGATAGCAAATGTGGTTTGCTGGGTGCCTTGCAGAAACCATTCCTGTCGCGCGGCCTCGACCGGTGCTGCGGGTCTGGCTGCTGCGCCGGCAAACTGGACGGCGGTTTGCACCACGCCGGCTGGCGCTGTGGGTGCGCGGCTGGCCCGGGTCCGGTGCAGGTAGCTCATCACGGCGGCCCAGACCGGTGCGGCGCCGCTGGTGCCGCTGACGTCCCACATCGGCGCGCCGCTGGCGTTGCCGACCCACACGCCCACGGTGTAACGCTGCGACCAGCCGACGGCCCAGTTGTCGCGCATGTCCTTGCTGGTGCCGGTTTTCACCGCCGTCCAGAAGCGGGTGGCCAGCACGCTGTCAGTGCCGAAGGTACGGGCGCGGGCATGGGGGTCGCTCAGGATGTCGCCGATGATGAACGCCGCGCGGGGGTCCAGCGCCGCTCGCCAGCTGGGTTGTCGGCCCGGCGTCAGTGTGGTGGGGCTGACCCGACCGCCGTTGCCCAGGGCACGGTAGGCGTTGGTGAGCGCCAGCAGCGACACCTCGGCACTGCCCAGCGCCAGGCTGTAGCCATAGTAGTCGCCGCTTTTTTTCAGCGGCAGGCCCAGCTGGACGAGTTGTTGGTGGAAGGCGTCGGGCGACACCATCACCAGCGTGCGCACCGCCGGCACGTTGAGCGAGGCGCCCAGCGCCGTGCGGGCGGACACCCAGCCCTTGAACTGGCGGTCGTAGTTCTGCGGGATGTACAGGCCGCTGGTGGTCTGGATCTGCGTGCCCGAGTCTTCAATCAGCGAAGCGGCGGTGAGGCGGCGTTCGGCGATGGCCTGGGCGTACAAAAAGGGCTTGAGGGTGGAGCCGGGCTGGCGCAGCGCGGTGACGCCATCCACTTCGGCGGCGTTGCTGAGGTCGCCGGAGGAGCCGACCCAAGCCAGCACCTCGCCGCTGGCGTTGTCCAGCACCAGCAGCGCGCCGTCCTGCACATGGCGGCCAGTGAGTTCGCGCAGGTGTTGCTGCAGGGTCTGTACGGCAAAACGTTGCAGCGGCGCGCTCAAGGTGGTGCGGATGGTGGTGGTCTTGGTGCCGGGCGCCAGCTGGCGTGCCACGTGAGGCGCCAGACCGTCGCTGGCGGCGTAGTCTCGGCGCTGCAGTGCGGCGCTGGTGAACAGGTCCAGCGCGGCGCAGTCGGCACTGGCTGCACGGGTGTTGGGGGTACGGGCCGGGTCCAGCGTTTTGAGCACGGCGCAGGCGCGTTGCGCCACTTGCGCCGCCGGGGCATTGGGCGCACGCACCAGCGCTGCCGCCACCGCCGCCTCGCGCTGGTCCAGCCCGTGGGCGGCTTTGCCAAACAGGGTTCGGCTCAGGGCGTCAATGCCGACCAGTTCACCGCGAAACGGCACCAGGTTCAGGTAGGCCTCCAGGATCTGGTCCTTGCGCCAGCTGCGTTCAAGCCACTGGGCCGAGACCGCTTGGTCGATCTTTTGCACCACGTTGCGCCCGCCGCTGCCACGCTTCAAATCCTCGTCCAGCAGCCCGGCCAGTTGCATGGTGATGGTGGAGGCTCCGCGTGTTTTGCTGTGCCACAGATTGGCCCAGGCCGCGCTGGACACGGCTTGCCAGTCCACCCCGCTGTGTTCGTAAAAACGCTTGTCCTCCGACAACACCAGCGCGGTGCGCAGCGCCGGTGACACGTCTGCCAGTGTCACCCACTGGCCACGGCGCACGCTGGCATCGGTACGCAGACGGTGCAGCAGCTCGCCATGGCGGTCCAGCAGCAGCGTGTCAGACGGCTGATGGCTCGCTTTCACATCATTAAAACTGGCTGTAGCCCAGGTGTTATTTGCATAGATAGCTATAAATAGTATAGCTAAAGTGTGTGCAACACGGAGGCTACGCATAAAACTTTCTCAGTCCTGGTGTGGGCAAATGGTGACGGGTGATGAAGCTTCTGGCCGTCCAGGCGCATGTGATGGATGGCTGTTGGCATCATATGACGCGTTGGATGTAGGGTATTGGGGGAATGAGCGACCGCGCCGATTTCCCCATCCGTTGTCAGGAATGTGTTTAAGTTTGCAAGATCATGAAAATTGCTGAATTCATAACAAATAAGCAATTATTTGCCTTTAAAGTTGCTATTCATGGAAATAACGCAATCATTCACCCTGCCTTCAGGCCTAAGATAACCCTCATTGTTTGTTATCGTTTCCAGAGGAATATTCACCGTGTTGTCCAACCCCGCCACCAAATACCGCGCCTTCCCCAGCATTGACTTGCCCAATCGCCAATGGCCCTCGCGCAGCATCACCCATGCACCGATCTGGATGAGCTCGGACCTGCGTGACGGCAACCAGTCGCTGTTTGAGCCGATGAACGTGGAGCGCAAGATGCGCATGTTCCGCACCCTGTGCCAGGTGGGTTTCAAAGAGATTGAAGTCGGCTTCCCCAGCGCTTCGCAAACCGAATTTGACTTCATGCGCACCCTGATTGAGGGTGGCCATATCCCCGACGATGTGACCATTGAGGTGCTGACCCAGTCACGCGAACACCTGATCCGCCGCACCATTGAGTCACTCAAGGGCGCACGCCGCGCCATCGTGCACGTCTACAACGCCACCTCACCCGCCTTCCGTGAGATTGTGTTTGGCATGAGCAAGGATGAAATCAAAGCGCTGGCGGTGTCCTCGGTGCGACTCATCAAAGAGCTGTGTGCTGAAGCGCCCGAGACCGAATGGGTCTTGCAGTACAGCCCTGAAGTGTTCACCAGCACCGAGCTGGACTTTGCCTGCGAGGTGTGCGATGCGGTCACCGCCGAGTGGGGGGCCACGCCCGCCAACAAGGTCATCCTGAACCTGCCCGCAACCATTGAAGTGGCCACGCCCAATGTCTACGCCGACCAGATTGAGTGGATGCACACCCACCTGGCGCGACGCGACAGTGTGCTCATCAGTGTGCACCCGCACAATGACCGCGGCTGTGCCGTGGCGGCGGCAGAACTGGGCCTGATGGCTGGGGCCGACCGGGTCGAAGGCTGCCTGTTTGGCAATGGCGAGCGCACCGGCAATGTGGACATCGTTACCCTGGCACTCAACATGTACACCCAAGGCATTGCGCCGGGGCTGGACTTTTCTGACATCAACGCTGTGGCCCGCACCGTGGAGCACTGCAACCAGTTGCCGATCCACCCGCGCCACCCGTATGTAGGCGATTTGGTGTTCACCGCCTTCAGCGGCTCGCACCAGGATGCCATCAAAAAGGGCCTGGCGGTGCAGGACAAAGACGGCTTGTGGAACGTGCCTTACCTGCCGATTGACCCGGCTGACCTGGGCCGCAACTACGACTCGGTGATCCGCGTCAACAGCCAGAGTGGCAAGGGTGGCGTGGCGTATTTGATGGAGGCCGAGTTCGGTGTGGTCATGCCGCGGCGTTTGCAGGTGGAGTTCTCAGGCGAGGTGCAGACCTACACCGACAGCCACGGCGGTGAGATGAGTGCCCAAGACATCTGGAATTTGTTTGATGCGACCTATTTGCAAGCCTCGGCGGACGCCCTGCGTTATGTGGAACACCACCTGTTTGAGCCCCCGGCGCAAAGCGGCAAAGCTCAGATGCAGGGCATCCGCATCGGTGTGGAAGTGAATGGGCAGCCGCTGCAGCTCACCGGCATGGGCAACGGCCCGATCGATGCCGCTGTGCATGCGCTGCAAACCGTGGGCATCAAGGTGCAGGTGCGCAGTTATGAAGAGCGCTCGACCCGCGCCAGCACCGATGCCGGTGATGCCCAGGCCTGCGCCTTTCTGGAACTGGTGCCTGCCGCCGGTGGCACCGAGCGTTTTGGTGTGGGCATGGACAGCAACATCGTCACCGCCTCGGTCAAGGCGCTGCTCAGCGGGGTGAACCGGCTGGGCCTGGCTGGCGCGGTGGACGTGAGTCAAGCGGCTTGAGCGACTGAAGCGTGTCCATCTGTTGACGCAGCCGGACACGTACCCACCGGCACGCGGGTCAGACTGGGAGATGACGGCGTAACCGGTGCCGGGCGATGAGGTCGATCAGCACGTCAGTTGGTGAGAGGATGAGACGGCAAATCAGACGGACTGCGGGATGAATCTGCGTGCGGCGCACCCAGTGCGCCGGATATCGCTTTTCTGAGCAGGGCCTTGAGGGATGGACACCGCCCAGCTCAGGTGGTGTTTTTGACGCGGATCTGGGACTGTTTCAAGGGGCGATACCTAGCTTCATGCGGTTGAATTTTCTATCCGTTAGGCCCTTGTGGTGCATCAAATCAAACTGGCTACCATATCACTCCCATGCTGAAGCTGTTCGTCTTGTTGTTTATCGTCCTGACGGTTCCAGGCCATGCTGCCGAGCTGGGGGACTGGACGGTCGACGTCGTCGCCAAGCGCTATTTCAGTAGCCATACCTCCTACGAATTCGGGAACCCTGAACCGCCGTACCAAGTGCCTTTGAGCCGACTCGAATTCCCCATGAACGGGTGGTTCGGTGGGGTGGTCGCCAGCCGCAAGTTCGACAGGTTCACGTTCAGCGGTGAACTCCTGCGCAACATGTCGCAACGTTCGGATGAACAGTTCAAGGATTCAGACTGGACAGGCGAAACACACCCCACCAACGTGATGGACATCTATTCGGAATCCAGCATGCGGTTCGAGCCCAGTTACATGGCGCGCCTGGACATCGACATGCGGGTTGATGACTGGATGCCTCTGCCCAAAGGACTCGATGTGCGACCCGTCGTGGGCGTGCGCTGGCAGGATCTGAATCTTCTCTCTCGCGATGGAGTGCAGGTCTACCCGGCGGATCCGGGCCTCGCAGCTGATCCCTTGCCAGGAGAGGGCATCCGATTCAGCCAAAAGTATTGGCAATACTTTCTGGGTGCACGCATGGCCTATGACTTGAGCCGGCACTTCAACGTGCCTGGACTGACATTGACCGGTCAAATGGATGGTGCCATCGTGTTTGGGAAGAACCGCGACCACCATCTGCTCCGTCCTGGCATCCGCATGACCTATGAAAACACGCGCGGCAACGCCTGGCACGCGCTGATCGGACTGTCCGCCCCGTTAAACAAGAACCTGACGGCAGGCGTGGCGTTTGAATACTTGCGCATCGAAACCACGGGCGATCATCTTTGGACAGACAGTGTCCAACAAGCCGAACTGGTCTGGACCAACGGGGTGAAGGTCTGGTCTGAGCAGATGAATCTGATGTTCACGCTGCGATACCTGTTCTAGAACGACAAAGGGCAAGCGCTCGGCCCCAGCGTAGATCGAAGTCAATCTGTAAGTCTGCATGCCATCTGTCCCACAGCGTGACAAACCAGCAAGGCTTTACTACGGTCCGCTCACCCACATCACCCCAGGGAGCCCGTCATGTCCATCGACACCGGGAAGACGTCCTCTGCAGTGCTGATCTGGTTCAGACCGGCGTTGCTCCGGGAATCGGACAAAAAAACCGGTCCGGCATTGAGTGTGATGGCGACGCAGTAGGTCCTTTTCAAAGGATAAAACAAAAGGTTACATGCAGCGGGTTCAGTGGCACTTGCCGTTTTGGCTATCAGGGGTTTTGGTGCTGGGCTGGCTGATTGCATTCAGACCTGCTGGCAAGTTGCAGCCAGGCAGCGTTGATGTTTCGCGCGTCTTCAATTGCATATTTAGCCTTGAGCACTGCAAACCGCGCTTCAAACTCAGCCGGAGTCGCTCCTTCAACAATGGTATTGGCAATCAGGAAAAAAATGTCTCGAAACCTGGATGGGACGGTATCGGTTTTGATGCTCTTTAGTGCATCAAAATGTCCCCATTTCGCGCCAATGTCTTCGGCGTAAATGAAATGCACTTTGGGGTGGTTTGATGTGTCCTCTGACATGTCATCGATGCTAGGTCTGAAAAATGCTTTTTCTTCCGACAGGACAATGAAAATCTGTCCTAGGTACTCAGCATTCAAGTCAATAAATTTGCTGATCTGCCCAATGTCGAAGGGATCAATAAGTACCGGGTAATACACCAAATTTTTGCCACTTGCCTCTCTGGCTTGTGGAAACTGTTGCAGGGTCTGGGCGATTAGTTGGGGATGCCCACCCATGCTGTAATGCAAACCCATGAAGCGCGTGCCCGGATCTTTCAGCAATATAGGTCCGACTTTTGTGACTTTGCGGTCGCGTAACTCAAGAAAATCTCTGGCGAACCCTTCTCGCACCAGCAATTTAGCGCTGTCGATGGCCAGACTTTGATCCCAGTCGAAATTGAGTAGCAGTAAGCCCGGGTGAACGAATACGGTGTTGCGTTGATCTGGAGGATGAGGGTGTTTGGCAAAATTGCATGAGGTGTTCAACTTAACACTGAATGCCTGAGCTTCCTGGCTGGTGTGGGAATAGGACAAGGAATTTTGCTGTGCTGGCTTGTAATAACGGCCGCTTGAGCACGCGCTCAAAAACAGCAGCAGGCCGGACAGGATTTTTATGGCTGTTCGCATAAGTCGCTCAGTTTCTTCAATTGATACAGAGCCTCGCGCGGGCTCAACGGATTTAAGGCTCTAGCCCAATTATCTATTGCGTTGAGAGCTACTGTTTCTGTAGGGGGCGGGTGGCAAATAAATCCACCTGAGCTTGGTGCTGGCTGGTTTGCACCTCCAGCGCTTCGAGCGTGTGGCAGGCGTGGTCAAGCACACTATGCTGGCATAGACACCGCCCAGCTCAGGTGGTGTTTTTGACGCGGATCTGGGACTGTTTCAAGGGGCGATACCTAGCTTCATGCGGTTGAATTTTCTATCCGTTATCCGTCTCGAGCAGCGCAGGGCTGGCTCGTTCTGAATCAGTTATCCCTTCTTGGCAAGCCTGCCCTCCGCCGCAGCCTTCAGCAGCCGCCGAAACGACGGGCATTCCATGTGGCTGGGTGCGGGGCAGTTGACCGCGTGGTGCAGGCCGTTGCTCATGGCTTGCAGCCGTTTGATCAATGTATCAACCTGGTCGGCCTTGGCCGCCAGCATGGTGCGGTCGATGCTGGGCTGGCCATCCGCCGAGAACATCTGCGCAATTTCCTCCAGCGAAAAGCCGGCCGCCTGCCCCAGTGAGATGAGGGCGAGCTGCTCCAGCACGGTGGGGGCAAACGTGCGGCGCAGGCCCTGCCGGCCCACCGAGGCAATCAGGCCCTTCTCCTCGTAGTAGCGCAGCTTCGAGGCCGGCATGCCGGAGCGCTTGGCGACTTCTGCAATGTCCATAGAAAACAAATGTCTTGACTTCAAGTTGACTTGAATTCGTATATTGCCCCTATCGAATCAACCCGTCAACCGAAAGGACGATCCATGACACCCTTTGATGAAGAACTTTTGCGCTCTGCCGCCATCGGCATCGGCGCGACCGCCGTGATGGACATGTGGCTGTTGCTGCTCCAATTCCTGAATGTGCCCACGCTCAACTTCGCGCTGCTGGGGCGCTGGGTGGGGCACATGCCGCAGGGCCACTGGAGGCATGACGGTATCGCCAAGGCAGCGCCCGTACGAGGCGAACTGGCACTGGGCTGGGTTGTGCACTACGCCACCGGCATCGTCTTCGCAACACTGCTGGCGTACGTGGCTGGCCCGCAGTGGCTGCGAGCACCCACCGTGGCACCAGCGCTGGCCCTGGGTATCGTCACGGTCGCCGTGCCCCTGCTTGTCATGCAACCCGCCATGGGCGCGGGCATTGCCTCAATGCGCACGAAAACACCAGCACTGAACTGTCTGAAGAGTCTGGTCAACCACACCATCTTCGGGCTCGGCCTGTACGTAGCGGCCCTGGCCGCATCCATCTTTCTTTCCTAGGAGCAAGCAACCATGAAACACATTGCAGTCATTTACCACAGCGCCCACGGCAACACCGAGCACTTTGCCCGTCTGGTCGCGGCCGGCGCGCGCAGCGTGCCCGACACCGAAGTCGGCCTGTTCAAGGCCGAGGCCCTTACCAGCGATCCTGACCAACTGCTTGCATTCGACGGGTTCATCTGGGGTTCACCCACCTATCTGGGCGGCGTCAGCGGCCCCTTCAAGTCCTTCATGGATTCCACCGGGCGACTCTGGCGCACGCAGCAGCTCAAGGGCAAGCTCGCCGCAGGCTTCACGGTGTCGGCGCTGCCGTCCGGTGACAAGCAGGGCACGCTGCTGTCCATGTTCACCTTCTCCATGCAGCACGGCATGATCTGGGCCGGCAACCCCTTCTTGCCCGAGCAGCAAAATGGTGTGCCCTACGAGCAGGCGCTGAACCGCCTCGGGTCGTGGACCGGGATGATGGCGCAGGCCGGGCATTCCGCACCGGGTCAGTCCTTTGCGCCGGGTGACCTGCGCACGGCCGAGGTCTTTGGCCGGAACTTTGCCAGCGTGCTGGGCCGCATGGCGGTGCAGGAAGAGGAGCTTGTCTGATGTTCCCCGCCCGCTTTGCACCCGTGCTGTTTGGCCTGATCCTGTCGGGACTGATGTCGCTGCTGGTGTCCGGTATCTCCACCTTCCGTGCCACCGGCCTGGTGGATCACTTTCTAGCCCTGTGGATCGGCGCCTGGCTGACCGCCTGGCTGGTAGCCTTCCCGCTGGTCCTGCTGGTGGCCCCGGTCACGCGGCGCATCGTGCAGCGCCTGGTGGCTACGCCATAGCCGTCCCGAGTCCGGGCATACGCAGGCCGGCGTACTGCTCAGCAAAATCTGATCTTCATCCAGTTGTGCTGCAGTCGCAGGATCGGTGTTGAAGGCGACTCCAAGGGCTGGCGCAACATCGTTGGCGTTCTCGGGCGAGGTGCAAACCTACACCGACATCAAGACGTTGCTCGGTGGGGTGAACCGGCTGGGCCTGGCTGGCGCGGTGGACGTGAGTCAAGCGGCTTGAGCGACTGAAGCGTGTCCATCTGTTGACGCAGCCGGACACGTACCCACCGGCACGCGGGCTACCACTGTGGGATGAATATGATGTGCAGATGGGCGACGAGATGCCAGGTGAGCCAGACAGGGAGATGACGGCGCATCCAGTGCGCCGGATATCGCTTTTCTGAGCAAGACGTTGGCGTACCGATATATAAAATGAAGTCCAGATACATGGTCGTTGCGGTTGACTTGGTCGGCCTGTCGCTTGGCATGAGTCAGCCATGTCATTAGGAGAGAGCAGCCATGACGGATTTAAAAGAACAGGTGTTGGCCCGGCTGAAGGCGGAGGGTTGGGATGCGGCGATTTCTGGCACCACGCTCGCGGCAACGAAAGAAGTGATTCTGTCAAAGTGGTTCCTGGGGAGTCGGCGGGTGAAGTTGCGCATCGCTTGTCAGTTCGACGAGTCGGCCAAGACCCTGCGATACAGGGAGACAGCGACCGAAGTGGCAACTGGTATGCCGCCACCGACGATCAGTTTCAATACCACCCGCCAAAATGGCCTGGAGGTCACGGAAAAGCGCAAGGATGTCGGTGTCGGCGGGGGTGGTCTGATGCATTACGGCGAAGCGCGGCAATGGGCGCAAAATGCCTGTGCCGAGGCTGGCTGGATTTTTCAGTTGAAGCTCTAGCCGAAGTTCGCCGGCAGGGGAGCCGCCGTATACGACAACGTGCTAAAAATTCAGCAGCGTAGCCGGTAACGTGACTCAATATTCAGTGTGAATCACCCCAAGAAGAACTCAGTTTGGGTTGTGATTCAACACGCTAGAGATGCAGAGGCTGCAGTCTGCATCTCTGCAAGCACACCGCCGGCCAGCAGTTCATGCAACACCGCCACCGCTGTCGCTGCGGCATGGTCGTCTCCAACCTGCTGGGCCAGGGTTTCACAAATCCGACCAAACGGGTGGCCTGCCCGCAGGCCCTGCAAAAAAACGGCCTGGGCTTCGGTGAGAGACTGCCAGCGGGTCTGCATGCCCTCGCGCCACACCAGCAGGTGGTGCGCCAGGGCATCGGGCGGCGGGACCTCCGCCTGCCCGTTCTTGAGCGCGTGCCAGACTGGCCCCACCGCCCAGTGCAGCGCCAGCAGATGCGCGGACGGGTGCAGCACAAATCGCAGGGCTGGCCAGTCTTGCGCTGGCAGGGCCGCCAGTTCGGCGGGGGCCAGGGGGCTGGCCGGTGCGGCGTCAAAGGCGTTGCGCAGCGCCCATTCCAGATGGGCCAGATCCACCATGGCCGGGTGCGCGACCAGTGTGTCCTGGGCAGCCATGAAGGCGCCCAACTGGTGGCCGAACCAGCGCAGCGAGTAGTGGGTGGACGGGTGGGCCGCGATGTAGGCGTTGGCCAGCGCGTCAAACGCGTCGTCCCCCATGACCAGGGGCAGGACTTCGTAGTTGTCGCGCAGCGCGGCGCGCAGGCGGGCACGGTAGGCGTTCAGGTAGACACCGAACTGGAGGTCACCACGGGGGCTGAGCAGGCCGGGCGCGGGCGGCCGGTCGTGCAGCAGCGCGGTCTGGAATTGGGATTGCAGGGTCTGGAAGCCGGTCATGCCGGGCACTCCTCGATCTGGAGCGCCTGGGCGTGGACTTGGCGCGCGTGGTCCAGCTCGTCCAGCAGTTCGTGCAGTGCGGGGATGTTGTCGTCGCGCTCGATCATCGTGGGCACCGAGCCGCAGTGCCGCACGGTATGGCCATAGAGTTGCCACACGGCCTCGCAGACCGGATGGTCGTGGGTGTCGATCAGGTAGCCCTCGCGGGTCTCGTGCCCGGCCAGGTGGATCTGGCGCACGCGCGCGGCCGGGATGGCATCAATGTACTGGCGGGGATCAAAGCCGTGGTTGACGCTGCTGACGTAGACGTTGTTCACGTCCAGCAGCAGCTCGCAATCGGTGCGGCGCAGCATCTCGCCGACGAAATCCCACTCGGGCATGTCGTTGCCGGCGAATGCCACATAGGTGGAGGGGTTCTCGACCACCAGGCGCCGCCCGAGCACATCCTGCACGCGCTGGATGCGTTCGCACACATGCTGCAGCGATGCCTCGGTGTAGGGCAGGGGCAGCAGGTCGTGCAGGTTCAGTCCATTCATGCCGGTCCAGCACAGGTGGTCGGACACCCAACCGGGCTGGACGCGCGCAATCAGTGCCTTCAGGTCGCGCAGGTAGTCCAGGTTCAGTGGTGCATTGCCGCCGATGTTGAGCGAGACGCCATGCATCACCATGGGGAAGTCGCGGCGGATGCGGTCCAGGTGCCACAGCGGCGGGCCACCGGGAACCATGTAGTTTTCGGAAATGATCTCCAGCCAGTCGACGCGGGTCTGGGATTCGGATTCAAACGCGGTGTAGTGTTCGGTCCGCAGTCCGACACCAAAGCCTTGGATGGAGTTCATGGAGGTCAATCGGGAGTGACATGAAATCAGGCCCGGTCTGGCACGGGCCTGTGGTGGTGTTGGCCGGCTTATTTGAGGACCGTGCCGCCAGCTGATGTGCATTCCTGGGCCGAGGCCTTGGCGTTCCAGCCCTGACCCTTGCAGCTGTTCATGCCCTTGCATTCATTCTTGGCGGTTTTGCAGTCGGAATGGCCTTTGCAGCTGTTCAGACCGGCACATTTGACCGACATGTCGGCTGCCTGGGCTGTGCTGGTGACGGTGGCACCCATGGCAAACAGGGCGGCGGCGGCGCTGGCCAGAGCGATGGCGGATTTGAATTGGGATGATGTCATGGTAGCTCCTTGGAAGGTTAAATCAATAAGACGAAGTTCAATTGCGGGCGGGGCTCATGCTTTGGGCACTTTGCTTCCGCTGGCACAGAGTCAGTCGGACCAGGCGCCAAAAACTTACGCTGGAGGGTAAAAAAATTCAAATTTTTCGTTTCAGGCGACTGATCGTCGGGGTGATTCCCGGAATCACCCCTCTGTCCGCGGCGACGGATGACCTGGAGGCGCCAAATCGCAGTAGCATGCGTTGGCGCAGCAAGCGGTTGATGGGTCACCTAATTTGAGGGGGAATACATATGAATTTGTCTGCAAGCATGAGCATTGGCAAGCGCCTGGCGTTTGGTTTTGCGTTGGTTCTGGCTTTGGCTGTTGTCATCACCGGGATTGGTGTCTGGCAGCTTGGTGCACTGGCCAATGCCACGCGGCAAATGATGCAGGAACCCTTGGCCAAGGAACGCTACATCAGCGACTGGAGCCGCAACATCAACGTGGCCGTGATCCGCACCACCGCCGTGGCCAAAAGCAGTGACCCTGGTCTGGTTCCTTTTTTTGCCGCCAATGCCGCAGAAATTACCAAAAGCACCTCCAACCTGCTCAAGCAGATTGAACCCCTGATCACCAGTACACAGGAAAAAGAATTGTTTGCCAGGATCACCGAGGTGCGCAAGGCCTATCTGGAGAGTCGCGACCAAGTCACTAAATTGAAAGGTGAAGGCAAGGCCGATGAGGCCAATCGTCTTCTGGAAAAGGCCTACCTGCCCGCAGCTGATGGCTACATCAAACTGGTGGGCGATTTTCTTGCCATGCAGCGTCAAGGCCTGGATGCCAAAGCA
>NZ_JAQTWM010000055.1 GCF_028689305.1 Rhodoferax sp.
AAGAGCGGCACTTGACCTAACTCAGTAAGCTGCTTGATCTATGACTTTAGTCTAGGGTTTACCCGTAAAATGCAGCGGTACCGGTGCCTCTTTGATCGGTCAAGACCAATGTCAAGCTGCCGGCTCCACTGATGTTCGTGCAGCGGGAGGCTATTGTGGCTTTGGTGCCATTTTTTGTTCAGCACAGCGGCATTCATTCGCTGGTCTGATTGTTCATGGAAGGTATGGCCATGCAGATTGATGACGACTCCCCGCAACGTTTACGTTTGTCGCTTGAAGGGCTCAATGCGCGCATTGCACGTTTGGCCATTGGTCTCAGTGTCAATCTGGATGATCAGTCGGCAGTGACCAAACTCATGGAGTCGCACCCGCAGCCACCGATCACGCATGAGCGCAGGGGCACTCGTCCCGATGGGCCGGTCTCGCGTTGGGAGCCCTCCAATGATCGTCGTGTCGCCCATCTGCGTGAGGAGTTGCGCGGTTTGCTGGTGTTGCGTTATCACATGCAAACCGTCAGTTTGAACGATAACGGACTGACGACGACGCGGCAAATTGTGGAGCAGGCGGAACAGCATCTGGTGATGCAGGGCTTCAAGCCTGGCGCCGCCGGCATGGATCTGAATGAATTGTTCAAGGCAGGGTAGTGATTGCCTTTTGTTTTTCGATATGACGGACTGTTTATGAATCTTCCTCTGGATGCGGAATTGGTAGAAAACTATGTTTTTGATGAAATTGTCATTGGTCAAAGTGCCCGCCTGCTGCGCACGTTGACACTGGATGACATCAAGGCGTTCGCGGCTGTTTCTGGTGACACCAACCCGGCTCACCTGGATCCGGTCTACGCCAATGACACGCTGTTCCACGGGGTCATCGCTCACGGCATGTGGAGTGGTGCACTGATATCGGCATTGCTGGGAACCCAGTTTCCTGGCCCTGGCACGATCTACCAGGATCAGGCGCTGCACTTTGTCAAACCGGTGCGTGTTGGCGACACCCTGACTGTGATCGTGACGGTGACATCGAAAAATCCGGCCGATCACAGCATTGAGCTGGACTGTCAGGTGACCAATCAGAGTGGTGTATGTGTCTTGAGTGGGACGGCGCGGGTGTTGGCGCCCACCATCAAGGTGCGTTTACCGCGGGTGGAGGTGCCCCAAATCCAATTGTTTGATCCGCAGGCCCGGTTCAAACAGCTCCTGTCTTTGGGTGCGAACCTGGAAGCTGTTCGTTGTGCCGTGGTGCATCCCTGTGATGAGGGTTCGCTCAGCGGTGCCATGGATGCAGCGCGTTGTGGGCTGATCATCCCGGTGCTGATTGGCCCGGAGGTGCGAATTCGCCATATGGCCGCCAATGAAGGGATTGACCTGACGGGTGTTGAGATCATTTCGCAACCCCATAGCCATGCTGCGGCCGATGTCGGTGCTGAAATGGCCGCTACGGGCAAGGTTGAAATGTTGATGAAGGGCAGTCTGCATACGGATGAACTGATCCATGCGGTGCTGGCCCGGCCTGCCCTGCGTACCGAGCGACGCATGTCTCATGTGTTCCGTTTTGATGTACCGCTTTATCACAAGCCTTTGCTGATCACCGACGCCGCGCTGAACATTCGCCCGACTTTGCAGGACAAAATCGATATTGTTCAGAACGCCATTGACTTTGCCCGCATCATGGGCGTGGCTGTGCCCAAGGTGGCGGTTCTGTCGGCTGTTGAAATGGTCAACCCGAACATTCCGTCAACCCTGGATGCAGCAGCGTTGTGCAAGATGGCTGATCGAGGTCAAATCACCGGTGGAGTGCTTGATGGCCCGCTGGCGTTTGACAACGCTATTTCGGCAGAAGCGGCGGAAATCAAGAACATCAAGTCCAGCGTAGCGGGGCATGCAGACATTCTGGTGGTACCTGATCTGGACAGTGGCAATATGCTGGCCAAACAGCTTGAGTATCTGGCGGGCGCCAGCGGGTCTGGGATCGTTCTGGGCGCTCGGGTTCCGATCGCCCTGACCAGCCGCGCCGAAGGACCGTCCAACCGGGTGGCTTCGGCATTGTTGGGGCTGCTGGTTGCCCACAATGCCCGGCGCGATCAGCCGCGTGTTGTCTGGTAGATGTCAACATGGCTATCCTGGCGGTGAACGCCGGTTCATCCACGCTCAAGTTTTCCCTCTACCCGCTGGTTAACGCCGAAGTCCAGTCGCAGATCCTGTCAGGGTGTATCGAAGGTCTGGAACCTGGCGGCGCACCCACGATGCGCTGGACCTATCGGACGCAGCATCACAGTCGCCCCTTGGCGCTGGCGGCCGAACATGTGTTCGCCCAGGCATTGCAGAGTTTGCGCGAGTTGCTGGCGTCGTTGCCGGGTGTGCCGGTGTTGCGGGCCGTGGCGCATCGTGTGGTGCACGGTGGCCGCTTCTACCGGGCCAGCGTGGTGGTGACGGATGAGGTGTTGGCGAAATTGGCGCAGCTCAACTCCCTGGCGCCCCTGCACCAGCCGCACAATCTCGATGGTGTGCGGGCGTTCCGGCAAGCCTTTGCCGACTTGCCGCAAGTGGCCTGTTTTGACACCGCCTTCCATGCCTGCTTGCCAGAGGTGGATTTCCGTTTTGCCTTGCCGCAGGCGCTTTATGAGCAGGGTCTGCGTCGCTACGGTTTTCATGGGCTCTCCTATCAGTACGTGATGGGAACGCTGCAGCAGCATAGCCCGCGTGCGCTGGGGCGAGTGCTGATGGCGCATCTGGGAAATGGTGCCAGCCTGTGCGCAGCTCGTGCGGGCGAGAGTTGTGCGACCACCATGGGGTTTTCGGCATTGGATGGCCTCATGATGGGCACGCGTACCGGGGCACTGGATGCCGGGGTGGTGCTTTATCTGCTGGAGCAGGGCTGGGACCATGACCGCCTGCAGAAGCTACTGTACAGGCAAAGTGGTTTGTTGGGGGTGTCCGGCATCTCGGCTGACATGCGCCGGTTGCGGGCTGATACCAGTCCATCCGCGCAGTTGGCAATTGATATTTTCACGTACCGTGTGGTACGCGAAAGTGGTGCGTTGGTGGCCTGTCTGCAAGGGCTCGATGTGCTGGCGTTCAGTGGCGGCATTGGCGAGCACGATGTGGCCCTGCGCGCTGAAGTCGGCCAAAAATTGACCTGGATGGGCGTCGCCATTGATCCTGACCTGAACGCCCAAGCCACAGGTGATGCGGTGATGGCGATTCACACACCGGCCAGCCAGGTCGAGGTGTGGGTGGTTCCCACCGATGAAGGTGTGGTGGCTGCCCGCGAAGCCGCGCGTTTGATCACTTCCTGACAAGGGCATCCCCCAGCATTGGGCACCGTGGGGTGCGCCTTTGCGATACTCCTGCCATGCAACTCCAAGACATTCTTTATTCCCAGGGCTTTGGCACGCGGCGTGTTTGCATCGGCCTGATTCAACAGGGTTTGGTCGAAGTTTATGATAAAAACAACCCTCTAGCCCGCGTGAAATGTACTTATGCTGCTACTGATTTTGACGCTGATGGGTTGCGTTTCAGAGTCCAGGGTGTGGACTGGCCGTACTTTGAAAAGGCCTATATCCTGTTGAACAAACCCGTTGCCACCGAGTGTTCACAAAAACCTTCAACCTATCCCAGCATCTACACGCTGTTGCCAGCGCCCTTGCGCCAGCGGCCACAAAAGGGCGCAGTGCAGGGTGTGCAGGCTGTGGGTCGGCTCGACCAAGACACCACCGGCATGTTGTTACTGACGGATGACGGCAAGTTCATCCACCGCATGAGTTCACCGCGCCACCATGTGCCCAAGGTGTATGAAGTCACCGTCAAGCATCCGCTGACTGATCGACAAGTGCAGCAATTGCTCCAGGGGGTGGTGCTGGATGACGACCCCAAGCCCGTGCGTGCTGCTGCCTGTGAAGCCTTGAGTGAGTTCCACTTGCGTCTGACGCTGACCGAAGGGAAATACCATCAGGTCAAGCGCATGCTGGCGGCAGTCAGCAACCGGGTGGAAGGTTTACATCGCTCGCAGATTGGCGGACTGCGCTTGCCTGATGATTTGCTGCCAGGGCAGTGGCGCTGGCTGGACGCGGCTGATCTGGCACGGGTCAGTGGCGCAGAGACCGTGTGAGTTGTGGGGCAGGCTGGGCCCGGATGGACGGTCGGGTATGCTTGCACAATGAACCTGCTGTTTGACTCTTTCTGGCGCGCGGTCGCTTATTGCTTCCGGCCACGGGTGATGTTGCTGTCAGTGATGCCGTTGCTGCTGATGTTGTTGCTGGCCCTGGGTTTCCGTTATCTGTATTGGCAAAGCCTCCTGGATTGGGTCACCCAGTTGCTCACGACATCCACCATCATGGGAACGGTGCAGGGCTGGTTGCAGGGTTTTGGTCTGGCCAGCCCGACGGCTTTTCTGGCACCGCTGTTGGTGCTGCTGGCTGTGATGCCGGTGATTGTGGTGGTTTCCCTGTTGCTGGTGGCACTGCTGATGACACCGGCACTTACCGCCCTGGTGGCGGACAAACGCTTTGCCACATTAGAGCGTAAAAATGGCGGCTCCTTGCTGCAGAGCCTGATGTGGTCATTGATGTCGACCGTGCTGGCCTTGGTGGCCTTGCTGGTGTCTGTGCCATTGTGGCTGATTCCACCGCTCATCCTGGTGCTGCCGCCACTGATCTGGGGCTGGTTGACCTACCGCGTGATGGCGTTTGACGCTCTGGCGGTGCATGCCAGCCGCCAGGAGCGACGCGAAATCTTTCGCCGTCATCGCCTGGCTTTGCTGGGGATGGGGGTTGTGTGTGGTTATCTTGGTGCCGCGCCCAGTGTGATCTGGGCGTCTGGTGTTCTGTTTGCCACCGCCTTCATGGTGCTGATTCCGATCGGCGTCTGGCTGTATGCGCTGGTGTTTGCGCTCTCATCTCTGTGGTTTGCGCACTATTGTCTGGCGGCACTGCACGCCTTGCGCATCGAGCCGACCCCAGCAACTGTGGAACCGGTCACACCGCCAGACATAGCTGTGACAGATCCGCAGGCGCTACCATTGCACCATGAACCCAAGCCAAGTGACCCACCAAACCAATGACACCCCACCGCGCTTTGGACTGATCATCATTGGTGATGAAATCCTCTCCGGCAAGCGCGCTGACAAACACCTGCCCAAAGTCATTGAGCTGCTCAAGGCCCGTGGCCTGCAGCTGGACTATGCCGAGTATGTGGGAGACGCACCTGAACGTATCACTGCCGCCCTGAGGCGGGCCTTTGATTCTGGTGATGTGGTGTTTTCCACGGGCGGTATTGGCGCCACGCCTGATGACCATACCCGCCAGTGTGCCGCACGTGCGCTGGGCCTGCCGCTGGTTTTGCACCCCGAAGCCAAGACCCTGATCGAGCAACGCATGCAGAACTTGGCCCGCGAACAGGGCCGGGTTTATGAGCCGGATGCGTCTGACAATATGCATCGCCTGAACATGGGGGTGTTTCCGGCTGGGGCCAGCATCATTCCCAACCCCTACAACCAGATACCTGGATTCAGTTGTGGCCAGATTCATTTTGTGCCAGGATTTCCGGTCATGGCCTGGCCGATGATTGAATGGGTACTCGACACCTGTTACCCGGCTTTGTTTCAGGTTCAGGCTTGGCTGGAGCAGTCGGTGATCGTTTTTGGTGCGATGGAGGCCACTTTGACGCCATTGATGGAACAGTTGGAACGCGACCACCCGGGTGTCAAGGTGTTCAGCTTGCCCAGTGTAGACCATCCGCAGTTTGGCCGGCATATTGAGCTGGGTGTCAAAGGGGCACCAGATCTGGTGGCGCCTGCCTACGCGGCGCTGTTGACGGGTTTGAAGCCTTTTGATCTCAAATTAGGCCCTGAATTGGTGCATTCCTAATTTCCCTATTTTGGTGCATATCGACGCATTATTTTGGTGCATTTTATTGTGTTGTGCCATGATGTTGATGGCGTACTCGCTGTCATGGCAAGTTGGGTGCCGAGTGATCGCCCAACTCAGTGCAAAATAGGGGGCTGATCGGGTTGTTCTGCTTTGGAGACTGGCATAAAACCTGCATTCATCCCCATAAACCCCTTTTTCAACAGCAATTCAACCAGGAGTATTTGATGGCCAAGACTGTCGCAGACGTCATGAAGATGGTGAAAGACAATGAAGTCAAATTTGTTGATTTCCGTTTCACCGATACCCGTGGCAAGGAACAGCACGTGACCGTGCCGGTTTCACATTTTGATGAAGACAAATTCACCTCGGGTCATGCCTTTGACGGTTCGTCGGTGGCGGGCTGGAAAGGCATTGAAGCTTCGGACATGCAACTCATGCCCGACCCCAACACCGCCAACATCGACCCGTTCTTTGAAGAAACCACGCTGTTCATGAGCTGTGATGTCATTGAACCCAGTGATGGCAAGGCTTATGACCGAGATCCACGTTCCGTTGCACGCCGCGCTGAAGCCTACTTGAAAGCTTCTGGCATGGGCGACACAGCTTACTTCGGTCCTGAGCCAGAATTCTTCCTGTTTGATGATGTGCGCTGGAACACCGACATGTCGGGTTGTTTCTTCAAGATCGACGACTACGAAGCACCGTGGAACTCTGGCAAGAAATTGGAAGGCGGCAACCGTGGCCACCGTCCCACCACCAAGGGTGGCTATTTTCCTGTGCCTCCAGTCGACAGCACCCAAGACATGCGCGCTGAAATGTCCCTGATTCTTGAATCGTTGGGCATCCCGGTTGAGGTGTTCCACCACGAAGTGGCTGCTCCTGGCCAATGCGAACTGGGCACCAAGTTCAGCACGCTGGTTGAGCGCGCTGACTGGACCCAGGTTCTGAAATACGTGGTGCAAAACGTGGCCAATGCCTATGGCAAGACCGCCACCTTCATGCCCAAGCCCATCGTGGGTGACAACGGCTCCGGCATGCACGTGCACCAGTCGATCTGGAAAGACGGCAAGAACCTGTTTGCTGGCGACGGCTATGCTGGCTTGAGCGACTTTGCCCTGTACTACATCGGCGGCATCATCAAGCATGCCCGTGCCCTGAACGCGATCACCAACCCCGGTACCAACAGCTACAAGCGTCTGGTGCCTGGTTTTGAAGCGCCGGTGAAACTGGCTTACTCGGCCAAGAATCGTTCGGCTTCGATCCGCATTCCGTATGTGGCCAACCCCAAGGCCCGCCGTGTGGAAGCCCGTTTCCCCGATCCACTGATGAACCCGTACCTTGGCTTCTCGGCGCTGATGATGGCCGGTCTGGACGGTGTGGAAAACAAGATTCACCCCGGCGAAGCTGCGACCAAGGATCTGTACCATCTGCCGCCCGAAGAAAACGCGCTGATCCCGACTGTCTGCCACAGCCTGGATCAGGCGCTGGAGTGCCTGGATGCGGACCGCAGTTTCCTGACCAAAGGCGGGGTGTTCACCGACAGCCTGCTGGATGCCTACATTGAACTGAAGATGACGGAAGTGACCCGCCTGCGCATGGCCACTCACCCGATTGAATTTGACATGTACTATTCGCTGTGATTGGCGGACCAACCCGGGCCGCTCAGCCATGACAGCCCGGGTGCTCAACAAAAAGGACGGCCAATGCCGTCCTTTTTTATTGTGGGAAACTACACTGAAACGTTGGCGTGTTGTTGGATATCCTGCGAAGGTGATCTGTGATGGTTGAAAAGCGTGGAAGGCCTATGAAACAACTGTGGGTGGTGCTGGTGACGTGCGGCGTGATGGCAGTGCCGGGGCATGCACAGGACCCGATTTACCGCTGTGGCAACGAATACACCAACACCAAGCCTGATCCCCGCAACAAAAACTGCAAGCTGGTCGAAGGTGGCAACGTCACCGTGGTACAGGGCACCCGGGTACCCAAAGCGCCTGCCAGCAAGGCCAATCCTCCGGGCAATGGGGCTGCCACCAGCGGGCCGCGGGTGAATGCCGAACAGCAAAAGACGCGTGATTCGGATGCTCGCCTGATTCTGGAGTCCGAATTGAAAAAGGCACAAGCCCGCCAGGAAGCGCTCAAGGCCGAATACAACAATGGCGAGCCCGACAAACGTGGTGATGAATTCCGCAACCACCAGAAATACCTCGATCGAGTGGCAGAACTCAAGGCCAGCCTAGCGCGCAACGAGAGTGACATGGCGGGCATCCGCCGTGAACTGGAGCGCCTGCCCGGCAAAGGCGATCTTCCGCCAGCACAAAAATAGCTCGACGAGGTGCCTGTGAACTCACCTGAGTTGTCTGCCGTGACCGCCTCGTCAGCAGATCGGTACAAGGCGTTTGACATGTTGGCCACGCTGGTGGCGGTGGTACGTCATGATGGGGTGGTGCTGTTTGCCAATGCGGCGCTGGAAGATGCCCGAGGCATCTCCCGCCGCGTGATTGTTGGCTCTCATTTTCCGGACAGTTTCACGCAACCGGACTATCTTCAGAGTCTGCTCACCCGCGTGAGTGATCATGGTTTTGCGGCGCTACGTTATGACGCCTGGATGTTGCGCATGGCGCGCGAGCCCTTGCCGGTGCATGTGATCGTGACCTTGACCGAAGGGGCGGACATCATTGTGGAACTGCTGCCGCTGGAGCAACAGGCGCGCCAGGACCGGGAAGAACGGCTGGCCGAACAGGCGCTGGCCAACAAGGAACTCATTCGCAATCTCGCACACGAGATCAAGAATCCGCTGGGTGGCATTCGTGGTGCGGCACAACTGCTCGAAATGGAGATGGCCGCGCCCGAGCTCAATGAGTACACCCAGGTCATCATTCATGAGGCCGATCGCCTGCAGTCACTGGTCGATCGTTTGCTGGCACCCCATCGCAAGGCCCATGTGGTGGGGGACGTCAATATTCATGAAGTTTGTGAACGCGTGCGCTCGCTGATCCTGGCCGAATTTCCCAAGGGCCTGGTGGTGGTGCAGGACTACGACACCTCTTTGCCCGAGTTCCGCGGCGACCGAGAACAACTGATCCAGGCCGTGCTCAACATTGCGCACAATGCCTGCCAAGCCTTGGCGGAGCGTATCGCCCAGGGTGACGCGCGCCTGATTTTTCGCACCCGGGTGGCGCGCCAGACCACGTTTGGCAAACAACGCTACCGGTTGGCACTGGAATTGCATGTCATCGACAACGGGCCCGGCGTGCCGGACTCAATCAAGGACCGTATTTTTTACCCGCTGGTGTCTGGGCGGGAGGGGGGGTCTGGCCTGGGGCTGACATTGGCACAAACCTTTGTCCAGCAACACCATGGCCTGATTGAGTGTGACAGCGTGCCGGGAATGACTGATTTCAAAATACTGATCCCGCTGCCCTGACCCGACTCTGGCCAGCAGCCGGGGTCCAACCAAGGTGACCCAACGATATGAAGCCCATCTGGATTGTTGACGATGACCAGTCCATCCGCTTCGTGCTGGAAAAAGCGCTGTTGCGTGAAGACCTGCCGACCCGCAGTTTCACCAACGCCCGGGATGTGCTGGATGCCTTGGCGGATGAGAATGACCGCGGCCCCCAGGTGCTGGTGAGTGACATTCGCATGCCCGGTGGCTCCGGGCTGGATTTGCTGGAGAAAGTCAAGGCCCGGTTTCCCGGCCTGCCGGTCATCATCATGACCGCCTACTCCGATCTGGACAGCGCCGTGTCGGCCTTTCAGGGCGGCGCCTTCGAGTACCTGCCCAAACCCTTTGACCTGCCCAAGGCGGTGGAGCTGATCCGCCGCGCGGTGGAAGAAAGCCAGCGTGAAGAAGTCGCTGAAGAACGCATCACCGAAGCGCCGGAAATGCTTGGGCAGGCGCCGGCCATGCAGGATGTGTTTCGCGCCATCGGTCGTCTGAGCCCGAGCAATGTCACCGTGCTGATCACTGGCGAATCGGGTTCGGGCAAGGAACTGGTGGCCCGTGCCCTGCACAAACACTCACCCCGCGCCAACGGGCCGTTTGTGGCCATCAATACCGCTGCCATTCCCAAGGACTTGCTGGAGTCCGAACTGTTCGGCCACGAACGCGGGGCCTTCACCGGCGCGCAGACCATGCGGCGTGGTCGTTTTGAGCAGGCCGACGGCGGCACCCTGTTTCTCGATGAGATTGGCGACATGCCGTTTGACCTGCAGACCCGGCTGTTGCGGGTGCTGTCTGATGGTCATTTCTACCGCGTCGGTGGCCACGGCGCGGTCAAGACCAATGTGCGGGTGATTGCCGCCACGCACCAGAATCTGGAGCAGCGCGTCAAGGACGGGGTGTTTCGTGAAGACCTGTTTCACCGCCTGAACGTGATCCGCCTGCGCCTGCCGCCCTTGCGTGAGCGGCGTGAAGACATTCCGATGCTGACACGCCACTTTCTTCAGCAAAGTGCGGCGCAGCTCGGCGTGGAGCCCAAGCGCATTTCGGAGGCGGCGCTGGCCTGGCTCAGTCAATTCGGTTTTCCGGGCAACGTGCGCCAACTTGAAAACATCTGCCACTGGCTGACGGTCATGGCGCCAGCACAACTGATCGAGCCCAAGGACCTGCCGCCTGAAGTGGGGGTGGACACCAGCCTGGCGCGGGCTGCAGCGCCCGAGGCTGCGTCGGCGTCCGATGCCGGTCTGGTAGCTGCTGCTGTCCTTGACAGTGTGTCTGCACCTGGGGCAACGCCCAGGCCAGAGGTGAGCACTGGTTTGGTGCCTGCGTCACTCGCCAGCTGGGAGTTGGGCCTGGATGCCGACGCGCAGGCGCTGCTGGCCACCGATCGTTGCGATGTCTGGGACGAGCTGACCCGGCGCTTCGAGTCGCGCCTGATTCTGGCCGCGCTGGCGGCCACCCGCGGGCGACGCATTGAGGCGGCGCAAAAACTCGGCATTGGCCGCAACACCATCACACGCAAGATTCAGGAGCTGGGTTTGGAGTAAAAATGGCATCCAGCCCAGATGAAATGGCTCTTTGTAGCTATAAATTCAGGAGTGATTGAGAGCCAGCTCCAGCACCACCGGTGCATGGTCGCTGGGGCGCTCATTCTTGCGTGGGATTTTGTCAATCCAGCAGCCCGTCGCCAGCGGCTGGAGGGCGTGGCTGATCAGGATGTGGTCGATGCGCATGCCGTGGTTGCGTTTGAAGCCGAAGTCGCGGTAGTCCCACCACGAATAACTCTTGGGGGCTTGCGGGAACAAACGGTGAGCATCCGCCAGCCCGAGGGCGATCAGGGCGTTTAATTCATAGCGCTCCTCATCGGTGCAATGAATCTGGTCGCGCATGCCTTCGGGGTCCCACACATCGGCATCGTCAAAGGTGATGTTGTAGTCACCCATCAGCACCAGGTTGGGGTAGGCCTGCAGCTCACTGCGCAGCCAGGCGCGCAGGCCCTGGAGCCAGGCCAGCTTGTATTCAAACTTGTCGCTGCCGGGTTCCTGGCCGTTGGGAAAATAGGCACCCACCACCCGGATGCCTGGCGGTGTATCACCTTGGATTGCCCCAGACGCCAGGGGAAACGTTGCGCTGATGACGCGCGCCATATCGTCAGAAAACCCCGGGATGTTGCGCACCACGTCTTGCCCAGCGGTGCGGCTGAGCAAGGCCACACCGTTGTAGGTTTTCTGGCCAAAACAGACCGATTGGTAGCCCGCCGCCGCAAAAGCCGCATGCGGGAACTTGTCGTCGGTGAGCTTGAGCTCTTGCAGGGCCAGCACATCGACCGGGTTGGCGGCAAGCCAGTCCAGCACTTGGGGCAGACGCACGGTCAGCGAATTCACGTTCCAGGTGGCGAGTTTCATGATGCGCAGGGCCTTTGGCAGGGATCAAATGGGTCTGGCCGGTGGTCAGATGTGCAGCCAGGCCAATGCGCCCACCAGCAAACCAATGCCGCCAGCGCCAAACATGGCGACTTCCAGCCATTTCTTTTTGGTCAGCAGCGCAATCGCCGCCAGGGCAATGGCCACTTGCAGCACGGTGGTGGACTGCGCCCAGCGGTGGTGCTGGTGCATTTGTTCGTCGCTTTGTTTGTCCCACTGCGTGGCCTCTGCTTCGAGCTTGTCGGCAACGGCCTTGATCTCGCCTTTTTCCTTGTCGTAGCGGTCCACCTTGGCCTGGTAGGTTGCCTTTTTGTCCTCCGGCGCCAGATCACGCGCCAGCTCCGCCAAGGACTGTTTGGTGCTCTTGGCCTGGAAATAATTCCACTGGTTGGAGGCTTCTGTTTTCTTGATCGCCGCGTTGTTCTTGTACAACCCGGCGTTGGCCTGGGTGGCACCACCCATGTAGCCAAACACCGCACCCACCGTGGCGATGACGGCGGTGAACAGCGCAATCTGGTTGATCATGCCGCCATGGTCACCATGGGCCCCCCCGTGGTGACCCTGCTGGGCGTGTTCCAACTCGTGATCGTGCGGGCCGTGGACGTGAAAACCGTGTCCTGACATGTTTCAAACTCCTGATGAATGGTGATAAGTGACAAAACTGAAACGCAGGCCGTTGCCGGCGGTATGGGATTCGCGGGCGGTTTCGTGCCATCGCGGTCCGAAGGTGGGGGCAAAGGCGTCGCCTTCAAAGGGGGTATCGATCTCGGTCACCACCGCTTCACTGGCCAGTGGCAGGGCTTGCGCGTACATCTCGGCCCCGCCGATGACCCAGGCGGTGCTTTCAGGGGGGCAGGCGGCACAGGCGGCTTGCAGCGAGTGCACCACCACGGCACCGTCGGCTGCCCAGCCCGGCTGGCGCGTCACCACCACATTCAGGCGTCCGGGCAGTGGCCGGAATTTGGGGGGCAGTGACTCCCAGGTCTTGCGCCCCATGATCACCGGGCAGCCCAGCGTGGTGCGCTTGAAGTGCGCCATGTCTTCCGGCAGGTGCCAGGGCAGGGTGTTGTTCAGGCCAATGACGCCATTGCTGGCGCGGGCAAAAATGAGTTTGAGTTGCATGGTGGAGCTGGTCGACAGGCAAAAATTCACAAAAATCAGGACGTGACGGGCTTGCGGGGTGGCAACAACACGCTGGCGATGGCCAGCATCACAAACACCATCGCCAGCCAGTCCTGCCAGTGCGGCGTCTCCCCGACAATCAGGGTCGCACTCAGGGTGCCTACCAGCGGGATGGCCATGACACTCATGGCACTGGTGGCCGGTGGCAAGTCGCGCGCCATGCCAAACCAGATCAGCTGGGCGATGCCATAGTTCACCAGAACGCCGTAGGCCAGACTGATCCACAGCGGCACGGAAAACCCCGAAGGCTGTGGTACCGGCTCCAGTAACAGGGCCAGCACCCACAACACCAGACTGCCCAGCAGCAACATCCAGACAGTGACGACCACGGATGACAGTGTCAGCTGGGCGCGCCGGAACAGCACGGTGCCCACTGCCCAGCACAGTGCGGCGCCCAGCATCCAGACCACCCCGGCCGGGCGACCACTGAGACGCTGCAACTCATGCCACAACAGCAGGCCGATGGCCAGCCCGGCACACAACATCGCCAGACGAACCCGCGGTGTGATGCGCTCGCCAAAAGCGATGGCACCTATCAGCACGGTCATGATCGGCATGGTGAAACCCAAAATCGCGGCACGGCCCGAAGCCAGCTCCTGCACGCCAAAAATGGACAGGGTGTGCCAGCCCAGCACATTGGGCAAACCCAGGGTGGCGATGCTGGTCCATTCGCGCCCGCGTGGCCACATGCGCTCGCCGCGTTGCGCCACATAGATAAACAACCAGACCGCACCCAGGGACATGGTGCTGGCGCGAAAGTAAAGCGGACTGAGACCTTGCAGGGACAGCTTCATCATCGGCCAGTTCACACCCCACATCAGGGTGAGTGCCACCAGGCCCCAGAGCTGGCGACGGCTGATCACACGGCCACCGGGGCTTTGATGGCCGGGTGGCACTGGTAGCCCTGCACCTCGAAATCTTCGTAGTTGTAGTCAAAGATCGAGTCCGGACGGCGCTTGATCTGCAGCGTCGGGTAGGCAAAAGGCGCCCGGCTGAGCTGCAGTTCCACCTGTTCGGTGTGGTTGCTGTAAATATGGCAGTCACCACCGGTCCAGATGAAGTCGCCCACCTCCAGCTCACATTGCTGGGCCACCATGTGGGTCAGCAATGCATAACTGGCAATGTTGAACGGCACGCCCAGGAAGATGTCGGCGCTGCGCTGATAGAGCTGGCAGCTGAGTTTGCCGCGCCCGCCTGGCGCCGTGGAGGGCGCCACATAGAACTGAAAGAAGGCATGGCAGGGCATCAGCGCCATCTTGTCCAGATCGGCCACATTCCAGGCGCTGACGATGATGCGGCGCGAGTCGGGGTTGGTGCGGAGGGTCTGGATGACCTCGGCGATCTGGTCGATGTGGCCACCGTCAGGTTTGGGCCAGCTGCGCCATTGCACCCCATAGACCGGCCCCAGGTCGCCGTCGGCGCGTGCCCATTCGTCCCAGATGGTGCAGCCGCGTTCCTGCAGCCACTTGACATTGCGTCCGCCGCGTAAAAACCAGAGCAGTTCGACGATGATGGCTTTGAGAAACACTTTTTTGGTGGTGATCAGCGGAAAGCCCTCGTTCAGGTCAAAACGCATCTGATAACCAAACACGCTTTGGGTGCCGGTGCCGGTGCGGTCGGCCTTGGCCACGCCGTGGGTGTGGACGTGGCGCAGGAAGTCTTCGTACTGGGATCGGATCGGGGCGGCGGATGGGTTCATGCGGGCAGCGTTGGTTGGGAAGGACATGGGCACCTTGTCACCGGCGCCAGAGCAGGGCGAATTTTAGGGTGGCAGGCCTGTCACCGCCATCGAGGACGGCAAGGCCGGCGCCGCCAAGAGGTCTTAGCGACCCAGACCGCGTTTGAGTTCTTTGAGCAGCAGCACCACCTGGTTGGACGCATGGCGGTAACTGCTGTCCATCACCCGGCTGGCCTCGGCCTTTTTGTCGGCCTGTACCAGCGTCACCACGTTGGCCGCCTGTAGGTGAAAGTGTTGATGGCGGGCAATCAACGCTGAAAAAGCGGGGTATTTGCCCAGGCGCTGCTGACCTGGCCCGTGCAGCCATTGCCCCAGGTCGCAACGGTTGTCCAGGCAAATCACTTCAGGCTTGAGGTCTTCCGTGGACTGGCCGTCCAGGTAGTTCTGTAGCCGGGCTTTCCAGTTTTCGTGGGCGCTGATGGCTTTGTCGATGTCGATTTCAGCCAGGATGGCCGCGGCAGATTTGCCGTCCAGGCCCATGTCACTGGCTTGTTGTGACTCCGGCCCGGCGCTGCCGGACAGGTTGTTGTCGTTGTCGTCCTTTTTTTTGCCAAACAGGCGGTCGAAGAATCCCATAGCAACTTCCTATGCAAAGAACGCCAGGCACCCTCTGGACTTTTCCCGTGGGGAGGTGTCAGGCGTCAGGTCGTGGTGGTACATGATAAGGGCTGAGCGCCCGTTCAGGGGCGGATGACCCGCCCCGGGTTCATCAGGTTTTGTGGGTCCAGCGCCTGTTTGATGGCCCGCATCAGCCCCAGCGCCACCGGCGATTTGTAATGGGTAAGGTGGTCCACCTTGAGGCTGCCCACACCGTGCTCAGCCGAAATCGAGCCACCAAATGCCATGACCGAATCAAACACCAGGCGGTTCACCAAGGCTTCCTGTTCCCGCAGAAAGGCGGCCGCATCCACCCCCACCGGCGCCTGCACGTTGTAGTGCAGGTTGCCGTCGCCCAAATGGCCAAAATTCACCAGCCGCACACCGGCAATCGCCTGTTGCAACAGGGCATCGGTGGTGTCGACAAATTCGGCAATGGCCGATACCGGCAGTGAAATGTCGTGTTTGATGTTGAGCCCCTCTTCGGCCTGGGCCAGCGGAATGCTCTCGCGGATCTGCCACAGCATATGGGCCTGCGTCAGGTTTTCAGCCACCACCGCATCGCTGACACAGCCGTCTTCCAGCGCGGCCTCCAGCAGTTGTTCAAGTTGCTGGCGGGCATGGGCTTCGGACTCTTGGTCCGAGTGTTCCAGCAGCACACAAAACGGCGCGTCCTGAAACAGCGGTACCCGCAGCTGGGCAAAGTGGCGGTCCACCAGGCTCAGGGCGAACTGCCCCATCAGTTCAAAGCCGGTCAGCCCGGCGCCCAGGTGGCGGTGCGCCAGCCCCAGCAGGGTCACGGCGGCCTGCAACGAGGGCACGGCCGCCCAGGCCGTGAGCTGGGCGGCGGGCAGCGGGTACAGCTTCAGGGTGGCGGCGGTGATGATGCCCAGCGTGCCTTCGGAGCCGATGAACAGGTGGCGCAGGTCGTAACCGGTGTTGTCCTTGCGCAGTCCGCTCAAACCCTGCCAGATGTCGCCCTGGGCCGTGACCACCTCCAGCCCCAGACACAACTCGCGCGCATTGCCAAAACGCAGCACCTGGGTGCCACCGGCGTTGGCGGCCAGATTGCCGCCAATGGTGCAGGAGCCTTCGGCCGCCAGGCTCAGGGGAAACAGGAAACCGTCGTTGCGGGCGCGCTCCTGCAGCGTTTGTAAGATGCAGCCGGCTTCGGCCGTCACGGTCAGGTTGGCCGCATCCAGCTGGCGTATGGCGTTCAGGCGTTGCAGGCTCAACACAATCTGCTGGCCTGATCTGTCCGGTGTCGAGCCCACCACCAGCCCGGTGTTGCCGCCCTGTGGTACCAGGCTCAGCTGGCTGTCCGGGTGCGCGGCCCGGAACCGGGCACAGGCTTTGACCACCTCGGCGACCTCTGGCGTGTTACCCGGGCGCACCACGGCCAGGGCCTTGCCGTGGCTGCGTTTGCGCCAGTCCTGTTCCCAGGCGCTCAGGTCACCGTCGGTCAACACATGGGGCTGGCCAACAATGGCGCTCAGTTCACAAAGCAGGGTTTGCATGGTCGGGGGCGGTGGTGTCAGAGATCAGGGGATGGCGCAGGCGCAGCCGCACGTGCAGCGCGCAGGCCAGAAACAGCAGCAGGCACAAGCCCACTTCCAGCATCGCCAGATAGTTGCCGGGCGGCTTGTCGCCATAGGCGCGCACCGTGCCTTCAATGAAGTACAGCCACACCATCAGACTGACCCAACGGTAGGTGTACATGCGGTTTTTCAGCAGGCCAATCAGCGGCAGGCACAGAGGCAGCACCTTGAGCACCAGCCAGGAGCCACCGGGCCGCAGCGGAGCCAGCGCCAGTTCCCAGGCCAGGCCCAGAATGATCAGCCCGAGCAGGCTGGCGACCGCCAGCACCCGGGTGGCGGCGACCGGGGCGGATGGCGTGTTGGCGGGGGGGGCGGTGGATGCGTTCATGGGGATGGCATCATAGCGGCCATGACCGATATGCCTCTTGCCCCTACACACTGGTCCCAGCGCCTGGATGTTTTTTTGCAGAATCTGCGCCGGTTTCCCTGGAAAAACACCGCCCACACCCTGCGTGAGCGGTTCCGCGAAGACCGCTTGGGGCTGACCGCCAGCAGCCTGACCTTCACCACCACCATCGCCCTGGTGCCGCTGTTCACCGTGGTGCTGGCGGTGTTTACCGCGTTTCCGATGTTTGCCAAGTTGCAGCTGGTGCTGCAGAAATGGCTGATCGAGAGTCTGATTCCCGACAGCATCGCGCGCCAGGTGCTGGGCTACCTGACGCAGTTTGCCGGCAAGGCCAGCCGGCTCGGCGGCGTGGGGGTGGCGGTGCTGTTCTTCACGGCGCTGGCCTTGATCCTGACGATTGACCGGACCCTCAACGGCATCTGGCGGGTGCGCCAGCCACGGCCCTTGGGCCAGCGCGTGCTGGTGTACTGGGCGGTGATGACGCTCGGGCCGCTGCTGCTGGCGGTGAGCCTGAGCATCACCTCCTACGCGCTGTCGGCCTCCAAAGGCCTGGTGGACGTGATGCCGGGCAGTGTCCAACTGTTGCTCGACACCTTGCAGTTTGGCCTGCTGGCCGGTGGCATGGCGGCGCTGTACCACTATGTGCCCAATACCCGGGTGCATTGGGGCCATGCCTGGGCCGGTGGCCTGTTTGTGTCGGCCGGGTTTGAGGTGGCCAAGCGGGTGCTGGTCTGGTATCTGGGCAAGGTGCCGACCTATTCGGTGTTGTATGGCGCGTTTGCCACGGTGCCGATTCTGCTGGTGTGGATCTACACCGCCTGGGTGATTGTGCTGCTGGGGGCGGTGATCACGGCCTATCTGCCGAGTTTGCTGACCGGTGTGCAGCGCCGCGTGCGCGCGCACGGCTGGCAGTTTTTGCTGGCGCTGGAGCTGTTGCAGCAGCTGGACCGGGTGCGCCTGACCCCCGACAAGGGCCTGAGCGTGGAACAGCTCGGTGCCGCCTTGCGGGTGGACACATTGCAGCTGGAGCCGGTGGTGGAGGCGCTGGTGGCCCTGGACTGGATTGCCCAGCTGCAGGAAGAGCGCCCCGACGACACCGCCCGCCTGGTGCTGCTGGCCGACCCGCAGGCCACGCCGCTGGCGCCTTTGCTTCAGGCTTTATTGCTCAAGCGCGAGCCCAGCACTGAAAATTTATGGCAAAAGAGCCTTCTGCCCACGTTAAAACTGCATGAAGTGCTATCAAATAAATAGCTTTCAACCTCAAGGAGAACAGGTGTCACCCCAAGCATTGGCCCAATACCTGCACGACCACATTCCCTTGTCCAAGGCGATGCAGGTTTCCGTGCAGACGCTGCAGGACAACGCCGTGGTGCTGGCGGCGCCGCTGGCCCCCAATATCAACCATCGCGACACGGTTTTTGGCGGCAGTGCCTCGGCGCTGGCCATTCTCTCGGCCTGGTCCCTGCTGCACACACGTTTGTCCGCTGCCGGCATCAGCAGCCGCCTGGTGATCCAGCGCAACAGCATGAGTTATGACCTGCCGATCGATGGCGCTTTCACGGCCCGGGCGTCGCTGGCGCAGCCGCAGGATTGGGCTCCGTTCACCCGCATGCTGGCGCGCAAGGGCAAGGCCAGGATCACGGTGGTGTCGGTGCTGGAGGATGGTGGTGGGCAGGTGGCCGGACGGTTTTCGGGCGAGTTTGTTGCCCTGGCTGGGGCCACAGACTGAGCCTGCGGCCAGGGTCACTGGCCGAGAAAATCCCGCATGGCAAACAGCGTGGCGTCCGGGGTTTCGGTCATCTGGTGGTGGCCCACCGGCAGGCTGACACTCCGCACGGTCTTGCCGCTGGCGCGTGCCGCCTGGATCAGGCTTTGCGCGGCCTTCGGCGGGGTCATCTGGTCCTGCGCGCCCAGGATGAACAACACCGGGCAGGTGATCTGGGTGATGGCCTGTTCGCCGTTGGCATAGTCGTCACAGGCCTTGAAGCCGCGGTGGAACACGTTCACGCGCGGGTTGCTGGCGATCACCCGGCGCCCCAGCGCCATCGAGGCGCCATAGACCCAGGTGCCCGGGCCCAGCGCGGAGGGCGGCGGCGCCAGGGTGCTGCGTGAAAACACGTTGACCAGTTTGAGCGCCTGCTCGGGTGCGTTTTGCGACGCTTCCAGCAGCGCGCCTGACACCTTCATCGGAAACGCCGTGCCCACCAGCACCAGGTGGCTCACACGCTCCTTCAGCCGGGATGCCGCCTCCAGCGCAATCAGTGAGCCCCAGCTGTGGCCGATCAGCGCCGCGCGCGCCACGCCGGCGGCATCGAGCAGCGCGGCAATGAAATCGGCGGCTTCTTCGACGCTGGACGGTGCCTCACCCTGGCTGCGGCAATGGCCGGGCAAGTCCACGGCCAGCACGTTGTAGCCATGGTGCGCCAGGTAGCGGCTTTGCAGAATCCAGACGCTGTGGTCGTTGATCACGCCGTGGATGAACACCACCGTGGGTTTGCCCGCATCAAAGGGCCGGCCACCGGTGTAGCAATAGGTGGGGGCGTGGTTGACGGTCAGATACATACGCGGTCCTGTGAAAATACGCTGTTTTACAAGCTAAATTGGCCTCTAGCCCGGATAAATTAAGCCTAAGTAGCTATCATTTTGATAGTAATTAGGCTTTTTCGGCAGCCTTCAGGGCGCGCTTGAGGTCGTCCAGCAGATCGTCGGCGTCCTCCAGCCCGATGCTCAGGCGGATCGTGCCCTGGGTGATGCCGCCAGCGGCCAGGGCCTCGTCGGTCATGCGGAAGTGGGTGGTGCTGGCCGGGTGGATCACCAGGCTGCGGCAGTCGCCCACATTGGCCAGGTGGCTGAAGATTTTCAGCGTTTCGACAAACTTCTTGCCCTGCTCGCGGCTGCCTTTGAGGTCAAAGCTGAACACCGAGCCCGCGCCACGCGGCAGCAACCGTTGCGCCAGTCCATGGCTGGGGTGGCTCTCCAGCAGCGGGTGACCGACGCGAGAGACAAACGGCTGGCTGGCCAGGAAGTCCACCACCTTCTGGGTGTTGTCAAGGTGGCGCGCCATGCGCAGCGGCAGGGTTTCCATGCCTTGCAGGATCAGCCAGGCCGAATGCGGGCTCAAACAGGCGCCGAAGTCGCGCAAGCCTTCGCGGCGGGCGCGCAACAAAAACGCGCCGACGGTGGATTCCTCGCTGAACACCATGTTGTGAAAGCCGTCATAAGCCTGGCTCAGCTCGGCAAACTTGCCCGAGGCATCCCAGTCGAAGCTGCCGCCATCCACCACCAGCCCGCCAATCACCGTGCCGTGGCCGCTGAGGAACTTGGTGGCCGAGTGGTAGACCAGATCGGCGCCATGTTCGAACGGCTTGATCAGCCAGGGGGTGGTCAGGGTCGAGTCCACCAGCAGCGGCACCCCGGCCTCGTGGGCTACTGAGCTCACGGTCGGGATGTCGAGCACATCCAGGCCAGGGTTGCCTACGGTCTCGCCAAAAAACAGTTTGGTGTTGGGGCGCACGGCGGCGCGCCAGCCGTCGATGTCGCCGGGCCGCACAAAGGTGGTGTTGATGCCAAAGCGGCGCAACGTGTAGTGCAGCAGGTTTTGGCTGCCGCCATACAGCGCGGTGCTGGCCACGATGTGGCTGCCTGCCCCCATCAGCGTGGCAATGCTCAGGTGCAGGGCGGCCTGGCCACTGGCGCAACTGATGGCGCCAATGCCGCCTTCCAGCGCGGCAATGCGTTCTTCCAGCACCGCGTTGGTCGGGTTGCTGATGCGGCTGTAGACGTGGCCGGCGCGCTCCAGATTGAACAACGACTGGGCGTGGTCACTGGACTCGAAGACAAAAGAGGTGGTCAGGTGGATCGGCACGGCGCGGGCGCCGGTGGCGGGGTCTGGCGCGGCCCCGGCATGCAGGGCAAGGGTGTCAAAACCGGGGTCAGCGTAACCGGGCATGGACTTCTTTCAAGGGTTGTAGTAACAATGGGCGCCATTTTGCGCGCATTTTCGGGCGGGTTTGCCGACAGAAAATGATTCAAGCCTGAGTTGTTCTACGATCAAGCCGCGTCAGCCCAATGGCAAAAAAGGGGAGCTTTTGAGTGGAAAAAAATCCAACAAAGATCGTCATGCTGACATGGACCGGTTGTTTGATGCGCGCCAATTGCTGCAATCGGTGATGGATGCCGTGCCCGACATGATCTGGGCCAAAGACCTGGATCAGTGTTATCTGTTGGCCAACCAGGTCATGTGTGAGCGGCTGCTGCATGCCAATAGCCCCGATGAGATCGTGGGCCGGGACGATCAGTATTTCACCCGGCGCGCACGTGAACGCAGCCCTGCGGCGGCGCCGGGGCAGCTGCTGCTGGAGCGCGGTCTGGCCGGTGACCAGCGGGTGCCTGATGGCAAGCCCTGCCGGTTTGAAGTGCAGGGCGAGGTGGCCGGGCAATGGGTGACGCTGGACGTGCAGACCGCGCCCCTGCGGGATGCGGCGGGCAGCGTGGTCGGGCTGGTGGGCACGGCACGCGACGTCACGGCCCAGAAAGCGGCGCAGGACAAGCTGACGTTGGCTGCCATGGTGCTGGAACACAGCAGCGAAGCCATGGTGGTGGTGGACGCCGGCAACCACATTGTGGACGTCAACCCGGCCTTCACCACCCTGACCGGCTACACCCGTGACGAGGTGTTGGGGCAGGACCCGAGTTTGTTGCGCTCAGGCAAGCAAAGCAGCGAGTTTTACCGTGTGTTGTGGCAGGAACTGGTGACCCGCGGCCATTGGCAGGGTGAGTTGTGGAACAAACGCAAGAATGGCGAGATTTATGCCGAATGGCTGACCATCAACACCATCTATCACCCCGATGGTTCGGTCCATCGGCGGGTCGCGCTGTTTTCGGACGTCACAGAAAAGAAGCGTGCCGAGGAGCTGGTCTGGACGCAGGCCAATTTCGATGCCCTCACCGGACTGCCCAACCGGCGCATGTTTCACGACCGGCTGGCTCAGGAGCTGCTCAAGGCCATCCGCAGTGGCCTCAAACTGGCTGTGCTGTTTCTGGATCTGGACCATTTCAAGCTGGTCAATGACACCCTGGGGCACGACATCGGTGATCTGTTGCTGGTCGAGGCCGGGCGCCGTATCACGGCCTGTGCGCGCGCCTCGGACACGGTGGCACGCCTGGGCGGGGATGAATACACCGTGATCCTGTCGGAACTGGACGACCCGGCCCATGTGGAGGTGATTGCCACCAACATCATCCAGTCACTGTCGGCGCCTTATGAGCTGGAGGGGCACCAAGCGCATGTGACAGCCAGCGTGGGCATTACCCTGTACCCGGACGATGGCACCGATCTGGAGGGGCTGGTGCAAAACGCCGACCAGGCCATGTACGAGGCCAAGCGGGCCGGGCGCAGCCGTTTCAGCTTCTTCACCCGCGCCATGCAGTTGCGGGCCCAGGGGCACCTGGAACTGATGAACGACCTGCGTCTTGCAATGAAAAATGGGCAGCTCAAGTTGTTTTTCCAACCCGTTGTGGCGCTGGACAGCGGGCGGCTGCACAAGGTGGAAGCTTTGCTGCGCTGGTTTCACCCGCAGCGCGGGATGGTGGGCCCGGCTGAATTCATTCCGCTGGCTGAAGAGTGCGGGCTGATCCACCAGCTGGGTGACTGGGTTTTTGGCCAGGCCCTCGAACAGGCCAAGCGCTGGTCCCAGGTCATGGGTGCGGGCTTCAAGATTGCGCTGAACATGTCGCCGCTGCAATTGCTGCAGGCCCATGTGCACCGGATCGGCTGGCGTGAGCAACTGGCGTCCAGCGGCATCAGCGGGCAGAATTTTGTCATCGAGATTTCGGAAAACATGCTCCATGACCCGTCCCAGGCCGTGGCAGCCCAGCTGCAGGAGTTCCGCGATGCCGGCACTGGTGTGGCCGTGGACCATTTTGGCGCGGGTTGTTCGACGTTTTTTGAGCTGAAGAAACGCCATGTGGATTACTTCAAGATCGAACGCGCCACCATTGAGCGCCTGGCACCCGCCTCGGACGAGCTGGCGCTGGCCCAGGCGGTGGTGGTGATGGCCCACCAATTGAATCTGAAAGTCATTGCCGAAGGGGTGGAGACCCTGCAGCAGCACCAGCTGCTCAAGGAGATGGGGTGTGACTTTGCCCAAGGTTATTTTTATGCCAAGCCGCTGGCCGCGACCGAGGTGGAGGCCCTGTTGACCGCGCAACAGCCCCTGAACCCGTTGGGCTGACGCAGCTGACCCTCACAGATCACCCCCGGGGGCTTTACAGTGCCCGCTTTGCCATTAAGATGAAGGTTGTTGGCAACCATTCAACCCAGAAGACGAGGAACATCATGAAAGTCAGCGACATTTTGCGCATCAAGGGCGGCACCTTGTTCACCACAACGCCAGACGAACCTCTGATCAATGCACTGGGTTTGATGGCTGAGCGAGACATCGGCTCGCTGGTGGTCATGGAGCATGGTGACCTGGTCGGCATGCTGACCGTGCGTGAACTGACCCAGATCCTGGTCAAGACCGCAGGCAACATTGGCAAGACCATTGTGCGTACCGCCATGGATGATGCGCCGCTGACTTGCACCATGGAAACCGACATGGACGAGGTGCGCCGCATGATGCTGGACCGCCATGCACGCTACATGCCGGTGATGGACAAACGCATGTTGATGGGGGTGATCAGCTTCCATGACGTGGCCCGTGCCGTGGTGGACAGCCAGAACTTCGAGAACAAGATGCTCAAGGCCTATATCCACGACTGGCCCGAAGGTGAAGATCCAGAAGAGGCGCCCAAACTCTAGTTTTCAGCCTGCCTGGTGCGGTCTTGGGCGCTCTGGGATAATCACGCCCCATGAGCGGCAATACCTTTGGAACCCTATTCGCAGTCACCAACTTTGGTGAATCCCACGGCCCGGCCATCGGCTGCGTGATTGACGGCTGCCCGCCCGGATTGGCATTGTCCGAGGCCGACATCCAGCCCGACCTGGATCGCCGCCGCCCCGGCACCAGCAAATTTGTCACCCAGCGCAATGAGCCCGACGCGGTGCAGATTCTCTCCGGCGTGTATGAAGGCCAAACCACCGGCACACCGATCTGCCTGCTGATCAACAACACCGACCAGCGCAGCAAGGACTACGGCAACATTGTCCAGACCTTCCGCCCCGGCCACGCCGACTACGCCTACTTTCAAAAATACGGCCTCCGCGACCCACGCGGTGGTGGCCGCAGCAGTGCCCGCCTGACTGCGCCCATGGTGGCCGCCGGTGCGGTGGCCAAAAAGTGGCTGTTTGAAAAATACGGCACCGTGTTTCGCGGCTGCATGACCCAGGTGGGTGAACTGCCGATTGCCTTCGAGTCCTGGGAGCATGTGCCGCACAACCCGTTTTTTGCCCCGGTGGCCGATGTCTCGGCCCTGGAAGCCTACATGGAAGCGCTGCGCAAAAGCGGCGACAGTTGCGGCGCCCGCCTGCGGGTCAGCGCCGCCAACGTGCCGGTCGGCCTGGGCGAGCCGCTGTTTGACAAGATGGATGCCGACATTGCCTACGCCATGATGGGCATCAACGCCGTCAAAGGGGTGGA
>NZ_JAQTWM010000141.1 GCF_028689305.1 Rhodoferax sp.
TGGCAGGGTGTGGTGCATGTTTAACCCCCAATCGACACCGCCACGGCGCGCAGCAGGTCGGTGAACGGCGCCGGGGTGTAGGTGCCCAGCATCACCAGCACGGCGACAAACCCGAGCTTGGGCAGCAGCGTGATCCAGGACTGCGGCGGGGCCGAGACCTGCACCTTGGGCAGGCCCCACAACATCGGGAAAACGGTGCGCCCGGTGGCGACAAAAATCACGGTCAGCATCACACACATCAGCGTGAACGCCAGCAGGTTGCCCGCTTGCACAATGCCCGAGAGGATCAGCATCTCAGCCAAAAAGCTGGCAAACGGCGGAAAACCCAGCAGGGCAAAAATACCCAGAGTGAACAGCAGCCCGGCCAGCGGCAGGGTGCGGATGATGCCGCTCAAGGGGCCGACCTCATTGGTGCCGTAGACGGCGCGCATGCGCCCGGCCGTCAAGAACAGCAAGGACTTCACAAACGCATTGCTCACGATGTACAGCACCACACCGTAAGCGGCGGCCTTGCCGACCGACAGGCCCAGCGCAATCACACCGGATGAACTGATGCAGGCGTAGGCAATCAGGCGTTTGTAGTTGCTGCTGGCCATGATCTGGATGGCGGCCACCACCAGCGAGAGGTAACCCATCACCAGCAGCTCCTGCGAGACAAAGCCAACTTCGGTACCATGAAAAATCTGCAGGATGCGAAACAGCGCCACCACGCTGATGTTGAACTGGATGGAGGCCAGCAGGGCGCTGGTGGTGGTGGGCGCGGCCTCATAGGTTTCGGGCAGCCAGCCATACAGCGGCGCCAGTCCCAGTTTGCCGCCCAGGCCAAACAGCATGAACGACAGGCCCAGGCGCTGCCAGGCGTCCGGGTCCCGTGTCAGGGAGGCGCCCAACTGGTCCACCATGAAGCTCACCTCCAGCCCGCGCACATGGGCCGACTGCGTCAGCGCCATGAAACCCAGAAAGGTGACCGCCAGCGTCATGGCCGAATACAGCATGTAGCGCCAGGCGGTGGCGCGCGGGTTGGCGGCGTCACCACGCGCCACCAGCGGCGCGGCGCACAAGGTGCTGATCTCGATCAGCGTCCACAGCAGCACCAGGTGGTTGGCCATCAGCCCGATGTTGATGACCGCCATGAACAGCAGCATCAGCGCGGCGCGTGAGCGGATGTCTCTTGTGAGCGCCGGGGTGTGGCGTTCGCGCGAGTACAGGTAGACACAAATGCCCAGAAACACGGTGTTGATGACCACGATGAACAGCAGCGAGGTGGCATCGAGCACCAGATAACGGTTGGCAAAGTACAGCGGCAGGGCGCTCAAAGGCTGGGTCAGGAACACGCCCATGGCCCCCAGCCACATCAGCAGCGCCACCCCCACCAGCGCCGGTGAGATCCAGTGCGTGCCGTGCACCAGCTCGTCGGCCATGTGGCTGGCAAACGGCTGGTGGGCGGTCGCCGAAGACACGGCAGGTGTTTCGGTTGCTATTGAATTTGAAGCAGTCATCGCTTGTTTTACTTGGACTTAAGGGTGATTTTGTAATGAAGTCTGTCAAGCCTGGGTTGAAGGATAGTGCGTTAAGTCCCGGATTTTTCGATCCACTTGTGCACCGTGGGCGGCTGGTAGCTGGCAAACCGGTCCAGCAGCGTGTCGGGCGCGTGTTCAACCATCAGGGTGCTGCGGTGCGCGGGTTTGACAAACTGCTCTGCCACCGTGTGGTCCAGAAAAGTGGTCAGCGTGTCGTAATAGCCTGCCACGTTCAGCAGACCGCAGGGCTTGGCATGAAAACCCAGCTGTGCCCAGGTCCAAATTTCAAAAATCTCCTCCAGCGTGCCGACACCTCCAGGCAGCGCAATAAAGCCGTCAGACAGCTCAGCCATCAGGGTTTTGCGCTCGTGCATGGACTTGGTGACGTGCAGCTCGCTCAGTCCCTTGTGTTCAATTTCTTTCTGTTTGAGCGCCTCAGGAATCACCCCCACGGCGCGCCCGCCGAGTTGCAGCACCGAGTCGGCCATCAGCCCCATGATGCCGACACTGGCCCCGCCGTAGACCAGACCCAGGCCGCGGTCTACCAATGCCTTGGCCAGCGCCCGCGCACCGTCAGCATAGGCCTCAATTCGACCAGGGTTGGAGCCGCAATAAACGCAAATATTCTTCATGGCGTGTGAGGGGTGGTTAAAAAAATGATTGTCGGTCTGGCGTTCTCGGCCTAACGCCCACCTGACACATCCAGCGTGGTGCCGGTGGTGTAAGAGGCTTGGTCGGACAGCAGCCAGAGCACGGCCCTGGCAACTTCTTCGGGGTAGCCGCCGCGTTTCATCGGTATAGCCTCTTTCACCCGGTCTACCCGCTGCGGCTCACCACCGCTGGCATGGATGTCGGTGTAGATGACGCCGGGCGACACGGTATTGACACGAATACCCTCGGCCGCCACCTCTTTGGACAAGCCGATGGTCAGGGTGTCAACGGCCGCCTTGGAGGCCGCGTAGTCCACATATTCACCCGGCGAGCCCAGGCGCGATGCGCGTGATGACAGGTTGACGATGGCACCGCCCGCGCCGCCGTAGCGTGTGGACATGCGCCGCACCGCTTCGCGTGCGCAGATGAAGCTGCCCACCACGTTGGTGGCAAAAATGCGCTGGATGCGTGCGCTGTCCATCTCGTCCACACGCGCTTGTTTTGCCAGCACCCCGGCGTTGTTGACCAGGGCGGTCAATGGGCCGTAAGCGGCATCCACCTGTTCAAACAGCCGAACCACATCGCCCTCCAGCGCCACGTCCGCCTGCACCGCCATGGCCTCGCCATCTTTCCGGCGGATGGCTCCCACCACCGCCTCGGCAGCGGCCTGGTTATGGAGGTAGCTGATGCAAACCGTATAGCCTTGTTCGGCAGCTTGTTGGGCCACAGCGGCGCCAATGCCGCGGGAGCCGCCGGTGATGAGGATGATTTTTTTCATGGTGTGGGCTGCACCATCGTGCGTTGAATGCTGGGCCAGATGACGGCTTGCGCCACGATCACCTTCTCGCCATTGAACGTGGCAGACGGTGAGCCATAGAGCAAGTAACCCAGCGCCAAGGCATCACTGACCCGGTGGCAAAACGTTGCATCGTCCGGCCCGGTGAGCAAGCGGTAGGTGGGCAAGCCGTCTGGCGGTTGTGGTGGAGAAGCTGGGTTCATGTGGGGGACTTCATTCCAAATCAGTGCGTCTGCAGTTTGCCGGAAACGTATTTAACCGCAGTGCAAAGCACACCCGGCGGGCACTGTAAATTGGATAGCTTCTTGCGCAAGTAGAACAAGGGCGACAGAGAAAAAAGCATAAAAATCAAGCAATTTCAGTGATGGGGTTGGTGCGAAGCGCGTTGCATCCACCCCTCACAACTTCTGCCCCCGTATCAACCAGCTCCCCACCGCCACCGTGCCCACATACACCGCGCTGATGGCGATGTGCACCGGCAGCGGCCAGGGCTCGGGCATCAGGGACTCAAACAGCGCCAGCGCGTTTTCCATGAACAGCAGCGCCACCAGCTGCGCCACCGGCTCGCGGTTGGTGGCCAGCAGCAGGAAGGCGATGGTGACGGTGGCGGCAATCACGCCCAGGGTCAGGGCGCGCACATCGGCCCGGGCACCGTCGCCAAACTGGAACGCCACGATGATCAGCGTCACCGCCACGCCCCAGGTGAACAGGTTCGACGGCATCACATCCAGCTCGGCGGCCTTGTTGTCAGCCAGCGTGCGGCGCAGCAGGTGCGGCACCAGCCAGGCCCGGATGATCAACACCTCCAGCCCGGCCTCCAGCGCGTGAAAGTCCAGCTCATGGTGTTTGTTGAGTGTGATCCAGCCCAGGGCCAGCGCCTGCAGGCTCAGCCAGGCGGGGGTGACGGTGAGCTTGCCAAAAAACACCGGGATCACGGTGGCAATCAGGCAGGCGATCAGCGCCAGCGTGGGGTTGTTGGCAACGTTCACAGGCCGCCTCCCACCACGCCCACCACCAGCGCGGCAAAACCCACCAGCCAGCCAGCCAGCCACACGTAGCGCGGCACCCAGGGCAAGGGCAGGCGCGCCATCAACGATTCAAAACAACCCACCACCACCGCCACGCCCAGCATCAGCAGCACCGCCACCGCGCTGGCCGCCAGTGGCGCAGCCAGCGGGTCCAGCGGGTTGAGCAGGGTGGCGATCAGCCCGGCGTAAAGCGTCATCTTCAGCCCGGCGGCGTACTGCATGGCGGCCAGCTCCGGGCCGCTGTGGTCGAGGATCATCACCTCGTGGATCATGGTCAGCTCCAGATGCGTCAGCGGGTCATCCACCGGCACGCGGGCGGCTTCGGTTTGCAGCAGGATCAGCAGCGCCGCCGCCAGCGGCAGCACCACCAGCAGGTAATAAGACGTGTGGCGCAGGTGCCCCAGCATGTCGGCAAAGCTGCTCAACCCCGTGGCCGCACCGACCGTGCCGAGCAGCAAAAACAGCGCCGGTTCGGCAAACGCGCCAAACATGGCTTCACGCGCGGCCCCCATGCCTTCAAACGGGCTGCCCACGTCCATGGCCGAGAGCATCAACACAATGCGCGCCAGCCCCAGCGTGTAGGCCACGGCCACAAAGTCCTGCGCAAACGACAGCGGTGCAAACTGCCCCAGCAGCGGCACAAAGGCCATGGCGGCCAGGCCGCAGACCAGCACCACATAGGCCCCCAGGCGAAACAGCGGCGTGGCCGTGTCACTCACCACCGGGCGTTTGCGCAGCAGGCGGCGCAGGTCGTGGTAAGACTGGAACAGCCCCGGCCCCTTGCGCGCGCCCCACCAGGACTTGGTGCGGTTGATCACCCCCACCAGCAAAAACGGCATCACCAGCGCTACGGCGATGTGGATCAAGGTCAACAGTGTGAAGGTGTTCATGGCAGCGCCCCTTCAGCCAGCACCACCAGCGCGGCAATGGCCACCAAGGCGGCCAAGCCCAGGGCAAAGGCCACGCGCGGGTCGTCCTCCCGCATCAGTCTGGAGATCAGCGAGGCCGACTCGTCCCCGTGGCCGATCACGTTGTAGAGCCGGCGCTCCACGGCGTCCACGCAGTCGGTGATCACATAGGCATCGCTGGGAAAGTAGCCTGTGGGTGCCTTGCGGCGGCGCAACATCACCATCACACCCTTGTAATGGCGTGAAAAATCCCTGGAAAAACTGCTACCGGTGTACTGCAGCCGGGCATCGCCAGCGGTGTAGCCGCAGCCCCAGGTCGGGCCGCTGGCCGCGGGCTGCGTTCTGAACAGGCGGCGCAACCCCCAGGCCAGCAGAATCAGCCCCGCTACCGAGACGGACACCAGGCTCACGCGGCCCAGCACATCCTGCAGCTGTTGCATGGCATCAAGCTTGAGGGCGTCGGGCGCCGCATGCAAAAACAGCCGCGTGGGTGCGGCCACCAGCGCCAGGCCCAGCACCGGCATCAGGCCCAGGGCCACCGTACCGGCGGTGTGGATCAGCAGCGGGGCCAGCATCCAGCCGCTGGGCTCGTGCCCTGCGGGCAGCGTGTCGTCACGCGAGGTCCCCATAAAAATCAC
>NZ_JAQTWM010000142.1 GCF_028689305.1 Rhodoferax sp.
GCCAGCCGCTGGCGCACCCGCCGGAAGTCCCGGGCCGAAGCAAAGCCGCAGGCTTGCGCCAGCCGTTCCTGTGACAGATTGGGCTGGCTGGCCTGCAACTGCTGGGCGCGGGCCAGGCGCAGCTGCTGCTGGTAGGCCACCACGCTGATGCCGGTGTGCTGCACAAACAGGCGGCTCAGGTGGCGCGGACTCACGCAGGCCTGTTGTGCCAGTTCGGTCAACGTCCACTTGCGCTGGGGTTCGCGCGCCAGCGCGTCCTGCGCCCGGTGCACCGCCGGATGCATGTGGTTGCGGTGGCTCAGCCAGGGAGAGAGTTGCGGGTCATGGCTGCTGCGGCGCTGGTACACCACCAGGCGGCGCGCCACCCGGGCGGCCAGCTCAGGCCCGGCGCTCTGCTCCACCAGGTACAGCGCCAGGTCAATGCCGGTGGTGATGCCGGCACTGCTGAGCACCCGGCCATCGTCGACAAAAACCCGGTCCGCCAGCACGATGGCGTGTGGTGCTGCGGCCTGCAGCTCGGCAATCAGGCTGTGGTGGGTGGTGCAATGCCGCCCGTCCAGCCAGCCGGCCTGGGCCAGCAGCAGGGCGCCCGAGCAAATGCTGGCCAGACGGGTGTCGCTGCGGGGGGCGGTTTGCAGCCAGCGCACCACCTGCTGCGCGGCGTCGGTGGTGTAGTCGGCCGCGTCCTGGCTGTTGCCGACCACCACCACCAGACTGCGGGGTGGCAGTTGCGCTGGCAGCGGCGCCAGGGCGCACACTTCGGTGCCCAGCGAAGTGTGGATGCGGCTTTGCGGGCCGCAGGTGTGCAGGGTGAGCGGGGCACCCATGTCGCGCGCCATGCGCAGCGCTTCAGCCGGGCCCACATAGTCCAGCATCAGCACGTTGGGGGTGAGCACCAGGTAGACCGACAGCGGCGGCTGGTTCACGGCGCGCGCGCCAGCCGGGCCAGCAGCGGGCCGCCAAACACGTTCACCAACAGGCCGGCCATCAACAGGGCCCCACCGGCAAAGTGGATCGGGCGCAGCGCTTCACCAAACACCAGCCAGCCGGTGCTCAGGCCTACCAGTGGCACCAGCAGGGTAAAGGGCGCCACGCGGTTGGCCGGGTAACGCGCCATCAAGTGGGTCCACAGGCCATACCCCAGCAGCGTGGCCACCCAGGCCAGGTAGGCAATGGCGGCAAACGCGCCCAGGTCCAGGTGCTGCATGGCACGCAGCATCGCCTGCGGCCCTTCGAGCCAGGCCGAGAGGGCCAGGAACGGCAGCGGCGGCACCAGGCTGGCCCAGACCACAAACGCCAGCTGGTTCATCGGGCCGTAGCGGCCAACGGCGCGGGTGACGATGTTGCCGCAGGCCCACATCACGGCGGCTGCCACGGTGAGCAGAAAACCCGCCAGCGGCATCGAGACACCGCTGGTGCCGTCTCCGTGGGCGCTGCCAATCAGCGCCAGCCCCACTGCAGCCAGCAGCAGGCCGGCCATCTGGTTGGCCCGCCAATGCTCCTTGAGCCACCACGCGGCCAGCAGCATGGTGAAGAACGACTGCGATTGCAGCACCAGCGATGCCAGTCCCGAGGGCATGCCGACATGGATGGCGCTGAACAAGAAGGCGAACTGCCCGACCGAGATGGTGAGCCCATAAGCCAGGTACAAGCGCAGCGGCACCTTGGGCGGTTTGAAAAACAGCAGCGCTGGAAACGCCGCCAGCATGAAGCGCAGCGCGCCCAGCAGCAGCGGCGGGATGCCGACCACCCCGATCTTGATGACGGCAAAGTTCACCCCCCAGACCAGAATCACCAGCAGGGCCAGGCCCAGGTCTTTGGGGCGCATCGGCGTGGTGGCGCTCATGGAGTGGTCCTCACGGGGCAGGTGGGGCGTGGATGCAGGGCGTGGTTTTGACTGGATGCGGACATAAAGAGACAGATCGTGAGAGTGTGTCAAAAGCGTGATGCTAAGGGACCTGGTGCTTGGGGAAAAGGCCACCAGCGGTCAATGAGCGGACAAAAAAAGCCATGTTGCCATGGCTTGATGTACCAATGTCAGATCAACACCATCAGCACCACGCGACGGTTTTTTGCCCGCGCCTTGCTGTCTTTGCCGGGCACCGCCGGCTGGCTGCTGCCGTAGCTGATGACGTTCATGCGGTGCAAGGGAATGCCCGCCGTGTGCAAATAGTCACGCACTGACTCGGCGCGTTGCAGGCCGAGCTGCTTGTTCGCGGCGGTGCTACCGGTGCTGTCGGTGTGGCCCTGGATTTCGATATAGACGTTGCGGTTGTCGGCCTTGAGTTTCTGGACGAGACCGGACAACACCTGCTCAGCGGCCTTGTCCGGTTTGGCACCACCCGGGGTAAAGTGGATCTGCTCGTCTGTCATGGTCACCTGATGGATCAGCTTGCCTTCCGCCAGCCGGTGGGCGGCGTTGGCCCGGTCCAGTGCTTCCTGCGCCAGCCGGTGCGTCGCGCCCAGGCTTTCTTCGGCTTTGCCCAGTCGGCTGTCCTGGCTGGCGGTTTTGGCTTCCAGGCTGGTGGTGCGCTTGTCCAGGCTGGTCAGGCGGGTGTCCATGCGCAAAAACTCGCCCTGGGTACGCGTGCTGAGTTCGGCGGTTTGTTCATTCACGTAATCCTTGGTGGCACAGCCCGTCAGCAGGACGGCCAGTCCCAAACCCGGCAACAGTTTTTTCAACATATCCTCTCCTCATGGTCAACATCAACGGGGTCAGACAGGGGCCTGCGTGACCGCTGCCAGTATCTCACCGGGCCGGCCCCTGTGGGCCGCCGTGTGCGCCACCGGCTCCCCCCTCACGTGGGGCTTTTTCGCATCAGGGTGCTTTTGCCAAACAGCGAGGCCAGCAGGTCCACCGCCACTTCGGCGGTGCGGTTGCGCACATCCAGCGCCGGGTTGAGCTCCATCACGTCCAGCGACGCCAGCCGCCCGGTGTCGGCAATCATTTCCATGCACAGCTGGGCCTCGCGGTAGCTGGGGCCGCCGCGCACGGTGGTGCCCACGCCGGGGGCGATGTCGGGGTCAAGAAAATCCACGTCAAAACTCACGTGCAGATGGGTGTTGGCATCGACCAAGGCCAGCGCCAGCTCCATGGCGGCGCGCATGCCCATTTCATCAATGAAACGCATGTCGAACACGTCCAGCTCGGCTTCATGCACCAGGTGCTTCTCACCCTCGTCCACACTGCGGATGCCGATCTGACGCACCCATTTGGGCAGGATGGCCGGCACGTGGCCCCCCAGGCTGGTCAGTGCCTGCGGGCCCAGGCCACACAGGCAAGCCACCGGCATGCCGTGCAGGTTGCCACTGGGGGTGAGGGTGTGGGTGTTGAAGTCGGCATGGGCGTCCAGCCATAACACCCGCAACTTCTTGCCGGTTTCGCGGCAACGGCGCGCCACGGCGCTGATGGAGCCCACGGCCAGGCAATGGTCACCGCCCAGCAGCACGGGCAAACGGTCCTGGCGCAGCTCGGCATAGACCGCGTCATGGACGGTGGTGTTCCAGGCCACCACCTCATCCAGATGCCGGTAGCCGTCCACCGGGGCCAGCCAGGGGTTGTGCGGGCCGCTCAGGTTGCCGCGGTCGAGCACCTGCAGGCCTTGTTGTTGCAAGACCGCCATGATGTTGGCCACGCGCAGGGCTTCGGGCCCCATGCTGGCGCCGCGGCTGCCCGCGCCAATGTCGGTGGGGGCGCCGATCAGGCTGATCTGGTGGTTCATGGTGTGGCTCCCGGTGGGTGGGTCAGGTGCGTTCGATTTTCCACGCCAGTGCGACGGATGTGGTGGTTTTGAGCACCCCCTCCAGGTTGCGGATTTCATCCAGCAGGGTGTTCAGCCGCACCGCCGACTCGGCGCGCAGCAGCAGCACGTAGTCGAACTCACCGCTGACGGCACACAGCTGGCGCACCTCGGGCATGCGTTCAAGCCGGGCCTCGATGCTGCGTCCGGCCTTGGGGCTCACGGTCAGGCCAACAAAGGCCTGCAGGCCCTGGTTCAGCACGTCCTGTGCCAGCTGCACGGTATAGCCGGCAATGATGCCATCGCGCTCGAGCCGGTTCAGCCGCGACAACACCGTGGTGCGGGCTGTGCCCAGCTGGCGCGCCAAGTCGGCGGCGGAGGCCCGGGCGTTGACTTGCAGCAGGGCCAGCAGCTCGCGGTCAAGGGCGTCGCGCAGGGCGGGTGGCTGGGGCAGGGGGCTGGTTGGCATGGAGATGGTGTTGACGATTTGACATATTTAAACACGTTTTGACAGTTATAGCGGCTTTTTCGTCATAACAACATGCTGTTGTGACTGAAGGCACCTCTAGACTTTGTGCGTTGATCACATTACCAAGTACCAAGGAGAACGTCATGCGTGTTGTTTTGATGGGTGCCGGCCACATTGGCCAGACGATTGCCAGCCTGTTGTCGCAAAGCGGGGACTACCAGCTCAAGGTGGTGGACTGCAGTGTGGTGGCGCTCAAGGCCTTGTCACACCTGGCCGTGGAAACCGCGCTGGTAGACACCAGCAACGCTGACGAGCTGCAGGCCTGCATGCAGGGTTTTGATGCGGTCATCAACGCCTTGCCCTACCACCTGGCCCTGACGGTGGCGACCCAGGCCAAGGCCGTCGGCTGCCACTACTTTGACCTGACCGAAGACGTGGCGGCCACCCGCGGCATCATGGCGCTGGCCGACGGCGCCAGCACCGCGTTCATGCCTCAGTGCGGGCTGGCGCCGGGTTTCATCGGCATCGTGGCCAATCACCTGTGCCAGAAGTTCACCCGCCTGCATGAAGTCAAGATGCGGGTGGGCGCCCTGCCGGCCTTTCCGACCAATTCGCTCAAATACAACCTGACTTGGAGCGTGGACGGCTTGATCAACGAATATTGCCACCCCTGTGAAGCCATCCGTGATGGCAGCATCATCGAGGTGCTGCCGCTGGAAGGGTTGGAACACTTTTCGTTGGATGGCACCGAGTACGAAGCCTTCAACACCTCGGGCGGCCTGGGCACCCTGTGTGAAACCCTGCAGGGCAAGGTACAGACGCTGGACTACAAAACCGTGCGTTACCCGGGCCATTGCGACATCATGAAAATGCTGCTGCAGGAGCTGGACATGAAGTCGGACCAGGAAAACCTCAAGGCCATCCTGCGCAAAGCCATCCCGCTGACCATGCAGGACGTGGTGCTGGTGTTTGTCACCGTCAGTGGCGAATGTGAGGGCAAGTTTGTGCAGGAAGTGTTTGCCCGCAAGATTTTTGCCGACCGCTCCGAGGCCAACCCCATGAGCGCCATCCAGATCACCACCGCCGCTGGCATTTGTGCTGCCGTGGACCTGTTCCGTGAGGGAAAATTGCCGCAGCAGGGCTTCATCCGGCAAGAGCAGGTGGCGTTGCCGGACCTGCTGGCCAACCGCTTTGGCAGTGCCTACCAGCAGTCGCGGCAGGTGGAGTCGATTGGTT
>NZ_JAQTWM010000002.1:0-19447 GCF_028689305.1 Rhodoferax sp.
ACATCGTGGGCTTTTACAACAGTGTGCGCCTGCACTCAACACTGGGCAACTTGCCACCCAATGCTTTCGAGCAGCAATCGGCAATCACATTACCTATCGATGTGTCCGAAAAAACTTGACCAACACACATCATGACTTCCTGCGTTGGGTAGCAGCCAACCGGGCCGAGCGCTTGCAGGGTGAAGGAAAAGAGAATCTGTTCTCCGCTCAGGACATTACCGACCTAAAAACGCTGGCAGATGGAGACACGTCTTTTGATTACACCATCCAGACTGGACCAGCCAAGGGTCGTATCACGCGGAATCGAAAACTAATCTACGAGGATGCAAACCGCGTTTTCAACGAGTTCCATCGCAATGTGCTGGACATGGCCGAGCAATCTGGCCTGATCGACGGTGCCAGCCGCAAGGTGTGGGAGCACGAGTTTTATGTGCCGTTTTACCGCGTTGCCGATGAGGATGGAGGTGGTGTCCGCGGCATGAGCGTGAAGGGCAGCGTGGTCCGTCAGCAGGCATTCAAGGAATTGAAGGGTGGAAAGAATGCGCTGAACGCTGACCTACTAGACAACACCTTGATGAACTGGGCGCACTTGCTGGATGCGAGTGCAAAGAACCGTGCAGCAAAGGCCACGATTGAAGCCGCCGAGCGCATGGGGATCGCCATTGGTGGGAACCAATCGACCCTGGCCAGCATGGGTGCCAGCATCCATAACAAGAACGGCGTTGTCTGGTTCATGGATGGCGGGCAGAAGCGGTATAACGTCTCCACCATCTGGATGATGTGGTTGGCATGATTAACTTATAGGTGATTTTTGGCGGGAATAATGGTCCTGGAACCCGCATAAATACTCGCTGATTTTTTCATGTTTGTTCCCATGAACCCACAGCAAACCAGCATGAATTATTGGTTGTGTCCTTGGATTGTGATTCCTGTTGTCGTGGGTTCGAGCCCCATCAGCCACCCCAAGTGATATATAAAAATCCTGCTATTGAACAAATAGCAGGATTTTTTTTGTCAAATGGTCTGCAACTTGTCCAGTGCAAGTTGCAAGGTTTCGGTTCTCTTGGCAAAGCAGAAGCGGATCACCTGCTGGTCAAAGTGGTTACCATAAAACGCAGAAAGCGGGATGGCAGCCACGCCGACCTCAGAGGTCAGCCATTTGCAGAATTCGGTTTCATTCAGTTTGCTGATGGCAGAGATGTCCACACACTGGAAATAGGTGCCTTCGCAAGGCAGCAGTTTGAAACGGGTCTTAGCCAGGCCAGCGCGGAAAAAATCACGTTTTGCTTGATAAAAGCTAGGCAGGTCCAAATAGGGTTTCGGGTCAGCCAGGTATTCGGCCAACGCGTGCTGCACCGGGGTGTTCACCGTGAACACGTTGAATTGGTGCACTTTGCGGAATTCCTGAGTTAATTGAACCGGTGCAGCCACATAGCCTACCTTCCAGCCGGTGACATGGTATGTCTTGCCGAAACTTGAAACGACGAATGCGCGCTCGGCCAGTCCAGGAAATTTGGAGGCGCTATGGTGCTGCTGGCCATCAAAGACCATGTGTTCATAAACTTCGTCACTGATGAGCAGCACATTGGTCGGCGCCAGGATGTTTGCCAGTTGCTGCATATCGGTTGCTGACCAGGTGGTGCCGCTGGGATTGTGGGGTGAGTTGATGATGATGGCCCGGGTCCGGGATGTGATGGCAGTGGCAATGAGATGGAAGTCGGGACGGAATGTGCCAGGTGTCAGCGGCACACGTACCGGTATGCCACCCGCAAGCTCGATATTGGGAACATAACTGTCATAGCAGGGTTCCAGAACGATGACTTCATCTCCCGGGTGAACCACAGAAAGAATGGCGGTAATGATGGCTTGTGTTGCCCCCGCTGTGACAGTGATCTCGTCTGTAGCCCGGTATTTTGCGCCGTAAAGTGCCTCAATTTTTGAAGCGATTGCCTCGCGTAGTGCAGGTACACCAGCCATGGGTGGGTATTGATTCAGACCCTTTTGCATGGCACGTGTGACGGCATCCACCAATTTGGGGTCACAGTCGAAATCAGGAAAACCCTGTCCGAGATTGACCGCGTTTTTTTCTGTAGCCAATGCTGACATGACGGTAAAAATGGTGGTGCCAACATTGGGCAGGCGGGAGGTCAGAGTGGGGCAGGTCATGGTGATGGATTCACTCAAAAAAAGTTTGTCAGCGGCACAGGAAGCTGCTTGTTAAAGTTCATAGTCATTGACATGGCCGGTCATGGCGCGTGCGACTAGGTTGCGATCCAGCCGGTTGCTGAGCAGCTCGGCAAACTGGTACACGAAATGACGCAGGTACGCTCCACGCTTGAACGCCACGCGCGCCACATTTTGCCCAAAGAGTTGCCCTGCAGGACGGACAACCAATCCACTTTTGGCACCATCCTCCAGAACATCACGAACCGACATTTCTGCGGCAATACCAATGCCTAGCCCCAGACGGACGTAGGTCTTGATCACGTCCGAGTCAATGGCTTCCAGTGCAATGCGAGGTTCAAGTTTGCGCGTGGCAAAAGCATGGTCAATTTTGGTGCGTCCTGTGTAAGACGGGTGATACGTGATCAGCGGCTCTTGGGCAATGTCTTCCAGCGTGATGTGTTCCTTATCGCACAAAGGATGTCTGGCGGGTAAAACCAGCACATGCTGCCACTCGTAGCAGGGCAAAGTGACAAGTTCGTCATAGTTGACCAGTGATTCTGTGGCAATGCCAATCTCGGCCACTTCGTCCAGCAACATACGGGCAACCTGGTCTGGTGAGCCTTGATGCAGACTGATGTTGACTTTGGGGAAAGTTTGACGGAGTTTGGCCACAGGCTCCGGCAAAACGTATCTGGCTTGCGTGTGGGTCGTCGCGATCGACAGCGTACCGCTGTCACCCAGGCAGTGTTGCTCTCCAATCCGTTTGAGATTACCCACCTCGCGCAGTATCAGGTTAATGCTTTTGAGTACCTGTTGACCAGGTTCTGTAATTCGCTTGAGTCGTTTTCCGTGCCGGGCAAAAATTTCAATACCCAACTCGTCTTCCAGCTCGATGATGGCTTTCGAAACACCGGGTTGAGACGTATGGAGGGCTTTGGCAGCCTCGGTCAGATTGAGATCTCGCCGAACAGCCTCTTGAACAAAACGGAATTGGTGCAAATTCATGGTTGGATTTTTCCTGATTCAAGACTAAGACATGGCTATTCGAGCCAGCAACTCGATCACTTGGGGAGCTTCTCCCACAGAATTTTTGAGTCGAAATTGGATGTCGGGATACGTATTTCGCAACTGCTCCACAAGTTGGGGGATGTCCTCGCGCGCGTGTTTGCCCAGGCCTAAAAACATGGGAGTAATCACAACCTCTGTTACCCCGGTGGAAACCAGTTTGGCAACGGCAGTTGCGAGATCGGGTTGCGTCAGTTCCAAGAAGGCACATTCCACCTGGGCGTGGGGTTGTTGTTGAAGCATGTAACGGGCAACGTCATCCATGGGAGTCCGCCACATGGGATCACGTGAGCCGTGGGCAAGAAGAACGGTTGCTCGCATGGATGACGGTCAGCCTGTCTGTGGATTTGAAGCTGCGAAGCGTTACCGCCGCAGCACCAGCCAAGTGAATGCAGTCAGGGACAATAATGAATAGATCAATCCTGGCAAGGCGGCTGTCAACCAGGGTTGCCAATTTTGCAGGTTTCCGATGTACCCAAAAACGTTGTTCAGCAAAAAGAAACTGATGCCGGCCATGACCCCTGCAAACACATAGGTGGCAATACCACCGGAGCGGAAATGCAAATAGGCAAACGGTAATGCCAGCACCACCATCACCAGACAGCTCAGCGGATAAAACACCTTTTTCCAGAATTCAATTTCATAACGCTGAGCGGTTTGAGCGTTGTTCTGCAAATGCTGAATGTACTGAAACAGATCGATGGTACTCATGCGTTCTGGCTTAAGCAGGGCGGCTGACACCATTTCAGCGCTGATCCGGTTGGGCCAGCGCATAGAGGGTAAGTTGCTGCGTTCAATCTGGGTGCCGCCTTCAGTGATAAATTCTGTGCGATGTACCCGAAAGAGAGTCCACGCGTCGTCATCCTGAATCGTCGCCGATTCTCCTTGGGTCATGGATGCCAAAAACCCTCGGTTATTGAATTCAAAGATGCGAATTTGACGCAGACCGCCGTCGGAGGCTAACTCTCCCACATTGACTGCGAATTGCCCGTAGGACTGTTTTTCCTTAAGCCACGCACCGGTTTGTCCAACTGTGATACGACCGGTGTATTTCGCTTTGAGCAGTTGCGCTGTGCGGTCGGCCATCGGAGAAACATAGTCGCCAATGGCAAAGGTCAACAAGACGAAACCGAAACCCAAAGCCAGCAGCGCCTTAAGCGCCCGCCAAGGGTCGAGTCCGCTGGTACGCAAAATGGTGTACTCGGAGCTTTGTGCCAGTCTGGCCATCACAAAAATAGTGCCAATCAACACGGTAATCGGCATCAATTCGTAGAGATGGCTAGGGATCATCAGCACGACATAGGATAACGCGTGCACAAGTTTGTAGCCAGTCGCCGTATGGCGTCCCACGGACTGGACTTCTTCAACAAAATCAAAGAAGAAAAACAGCGACAAAAACCCTAGGGTGACGAAGGCAACAGCGCGAATGACTTCGCCATTGATCAGTCGGCGCAATGTTTTCAATCTACCACCCGCTTGGTATCTGGCCCACGGGAAATCAAATCACGCCAGTGCCAATTGTTGTGCCTCTTGAAGATCCAAAGAGTTGCCAAAGTGAAAACACCGCCGTGCAAGCTCAACATGTGCGCCGTGAAAGTCAGCTTCCCGGAGGCAATCCAACTCTGTCCCAGGTTCAGCAGGTTGTAATAAATCACAAAAGTAAATAAGGCAAATACCAGATTGACACTTTTGTTGACGCGAGGGTTCACACTGGAGACAGCCAGGCCGATGATGATAAAGTTGACCGCTGCAAACAACAGTCCAAGTCGCCATGAAAGTTCGCCCAGACTGGTTGCTGTCAGATCGTTGATCAAAGCGGTTGTGGGAAGGGTATTGACAGGGACATAGACGGCAGCGTCTGAAGCATCCGCGCTGATCTGGGCGCCATACACTTCAAATTCACTGACTTTCAAATCGGTAGTACCAATGACGCTTTCAAGTCGCTGACCGTTGTTCAGCATCAGAAACTGCCCATGCGGCAGAACCTCAACCCGTCCGCTGCGCGCCGACGTGACCGTTTCCTTGCCGTGTTCCGTCGAGGCGATGAAAACGTTGGAGCCCGATTGTTGGCCTGAGGCATTCTTCTCCACAAAGAAAACCCGGGCCGCATTGCCAGATTCCTGGAATTGACCTGGTTCCACGCGCTCCAGATCGCCACGTTTTTCGTATTGAGCCTTTAGGTCTTCAATCCGTTGATTTGTCCATGGCAACACCAACAGGGCCAATGCTGCAACAACGGCCAGGACGGGCCAGGCGAAACGGATCAGAGGTGCCAGCAAAGCAATCAGACCTTTGCCGCTGCAGAACCAGATCACCATTTCGCTGTCACGGTATATACGCGACAGCGTGGCAATAACAGCAATGAACAGGCTCATAGTCAGCAAGGTGGGCATGTATGCCAGCACGGTATAGCCCATGACCTGGGTCACGTCTGATGGGTTGAAGTTGCCGCGTGAGGCCTGTCCCAAGGTACGAATCAAGGTCATGGTCATCACCACCGTGACCAGAACGATCAGTGTGGCACCAAAACTGCGGGAAAGCTCTCTGCGTAAAGAGGAATGGAATAACATTGCATGAAAGGAAACCCCCAATTATGAACTTTGAACTCAGTCCTCTGGATCTGCACGCGTTAACACAGGAAAAAACGGACGCTTTGCTGGTTTTGGTAACGTCTGCCTTCCGGCCAAGCAAGGATTCGGTGTCGGTGCTGATTGCCAAAGCTGTGAAGTCTGGTGATCTGGTCGCAAAAGCTGGCCAGGTTTTGGACATTTATCGTCCCGTCGGATTTGTTTGCACGCGTATCGTGTTGATGCATGCGGGAGGTGGTGGCACAGCAGAGGTGCGAAAAGCCGTTACCGCGGCAACAACCTTGATCAAAGCGGCCAACCCCAAACGGGTCACCTTATGTTTGATCCAGGACCAGACTCCTGAAACGGTGCGTGTCGCTTTGACAAGTTTGGCAGAGGCCAGTTATGTCTACACCTCTACCAAGACAAAGGCAGAGGGACGGACGATTCAGCGTGTGACGTTATTGGTGCAAGATGATCAGAAACTGCGCTGTGTTTTTGACAGAGCGGTTGCTGCCATCGCAGGGATTGAGCTTGCCAAGGAGTGGGGTAATCGCCCAGCCAACCATGCCACTCCATCCCATCTTGCACAGGCTGCGCGGGCTCTGACCAAGTTTCCGCGAATCAAATGTGAGGTGCTTGGCCCCAAAGAGGTTGCCAAATTGGGGATGGGGGCTTTCCAAGCTGTGGCTCAAGGGTCAGATGAGCCGTTGCGTTTTATCGTGTTGCATTACAGTGGCGCAGGCAAGGCATCAGCACCTGCTGTCTTGGTAGGTAAAGGCATTACTTTTGACAGTGGAGGCATTTCGATGAAGCCTGCTGCCGAGATGGATGAAATGAAATTCGACATGTGTGGTGCTGCCAGCGTGCTGGGCACATTTCGGGCGCTGGCTGAGCTACAGCCTGATTTGAATGTGGTTGGTTTGATCCCATCCTGTGAAAATTTGCCGAGTGGACGTTCGCTCAAACCGGGTGATGTGGTGACGAGCATGAGTGGGCAAACCATTGAAGTTTTGAATACAGACGCCGAGGGGCGCCTGGTACTCTGTGACGCGTTAACTTATGCCGAGCGCTTCAAACCACGTGTCGTGTTGGATATTGCCACGCTGACGGGAGCCTGTGTGATCGCTTTGGGCGCTGTTCGCAGCGGTTTTTTTTCTGCGGACGAAACCTTGTCAGCCGCATTACTGGCTGCGGGAGAGTCCTCACAAGACTTGTGCTGGCCCATGCCGCTGGATGAGGATTATGCCGATGGGCTCAAAACCAGTTTTGCAGATGTGGCCAACGTTGCAGGCCGGGCCGGTGGGGCCATCACTGCGGCCAAATTTTTGCAACGATTTGCCGGGAAGTGCCCATGGGCGCATCTCGACATTGCAGGTACAGCATGGAAAAGTGGGGCTGCCAAGGGAGCCACTGGTCGACCGGTTGGTTTGTTGGTGGACTATTTGCTGGCGCTTGACACCCGGGCCAAAACGACGTGACGACAGTTGCTTTTCATTTCAACGTACCTGATCGACTGGTTTATACCTGCCGGTTGTTGCGCAAGGCGATTGCCGGGCGGGCGCGGCTGATTGTCACTGGATCAGCAGATACACTGAAGCTGCTTGATCAGGATCTCTGGGCATTTTCTGCCACTGGATTTTTGCCCCATTGCGGCAACGATGCCAATACGATGGTGATCAGGCGGTCTCCGGTGCTTCTGGTTGAATCAATCTGGGTCGTTCCGCACCACGACATCTTGGTCAACTTGGGTGATCTGATACCCGAAGGATTTCAACAATTTGACCGAGTGATCGAAGTGGTCGGAAAAGATGTCGATGAACGTCATGCAGCGCGCTTGCGCTGGAAACAGTACTTGAATTCCGGATTTGATCTGATTCGGCATGATTTTGATCAGAAAGCAATCGTATGAACCAGCCGTCTCACCAATTGCCTCGTTTTATACCGACATTGACAGAAGTTGTTGACCCCGCAACCTTGGCGAACATGAGGCCCAAGAACCCACCTGACGCGGAAGCCCTGATTACCAAGATTCGAGGGCAAATGCAGCCAATATGGGAGCGGCGTCTGCAGGAGGAACTCGATCGCGTGGTGCGTGCTATGGTCGTGAAACAGTTGGGAGATGTTCGCTCACGATTGAGCACAGAGATGGATATGCTGATCCGGCAAGCAGTGACCGATGTGCTCAGAGATCAGGAACGAGCAAAACTTGAATGATTAGTTGTAATCATGGGACATTAGGCCGGACTCTTGGTGTCTACCCTAAGGGATTGGCGCAAAAATTGCTGTATCGTTCACGTTGCTGAATTATTCAATTCACAATTTTTTTAACCTGGAGTTGTCTATGCAAATGAAAATGAAATTGACGGTAGCTGCAGCCATTGCAACCGTAGCCGGTATGGCTATGGCTCAAGAAGTGGTCGTGAAGATTGGTCATGTTGCACCCATGTCCGGTGGCCAGGCCCACTACGGCAAGGACAATGAAAATGGCGTGCGCATGGCCATTGAGGATCTGAATGCCCAAAAAATCAAGATTGGCGGCAAGACGGTCAAGTTTGAAATTGCGGCCGAAGATGATGCAGCTGACCCGAAACAGGGCACGGCTGTTGCACAAAAACTGTGCGATATGAAAGTCTCTGGTATCGTTGGTCACCTGAATTCCAGTACCACCATCCCAGCCTCGAAAATCTACAACGATTGTGGCATTCCTCACGTCACCGGTGCAGCGACCAACCCCAATCTGACGAAGCCTGGTTATAAAACCACTTACCGAATTATTGCCAATGACAATTCTTTGGGTGCTGGTTTGGCCTTCTATGCAGCTGATGCTCTGAAGCTGAAACGAATTGCCGTGATTGATGACCGTACCGCTTATGGCCAAGGTGTTGCTGAAGTTTTCAAGAAAACTGCGCAAACCAAGGGCATTGAGATTGTTGACCAACAGTTCACAACCGACAAAGCCACGGACTTCATGGCGATCCTGACCGCTATCAAGGCCAAGAAGCCTGATGGTATTTTCTACGGCGGCATGGACGCCCAGGCTGGTGCCATGTTGCGCCAGATGGACCAGTTGGGCCTGTCTGACGTGAAATTCTTCGGTGGAGATGGCATCTGCACGACTGAAATCATCAAGATTGCATCTGGTGCCAAGAGCCTGGGTGGTGTTGTGTGTGCAGAGGGCGGTTCTTCAATTGCCAAGATGCCAGGTGGCACGGCATGGAAAGCCAAATACGATGCCAAGTATCCTGGCCAGTTCCAGATCTACAGCCCGTACACCTATGATGCAACTTTTGTTCTGGTCGACGCTATGAAGCGTGCCAATTCGACAGATCCTAAGGTTTATACACCGAAGTTGATCGAAACCAACTACAAAGGCGTGACGGCAGCGATTGCCTTCGAACCCAATGGCGAGCTGAAGAATCCGTCCATGACTTTGTCGACTTACAAAGATGGCAAAAAGATTGCCCTGAACTGATTGCGGTTTCATCCTCAGGAAAAAAGCCACCTTCGGGTGGCTTTTTCTTTACGCCTTTGAGCGCGTATGCTCAAAATGAGCTTTGGGCTCAGTTAAAATAACGGCACTGGAGCGGTGGATGAGCGGTTTAAGTCACACGCCTGGAAAGCGTGCGTGGGGTAAAACCCACCGCGGGTTCGAATCCCGCCTGCTCCGCCAAAAAAATAGACCCCGTATTGCTTGCAATACGGGGTTTTGTTTTTCCTGCTTCCTTTTACTTTTGTGCTTGAATCATCTTCATTGCCGACGCGACCAAAGCCGAGACTTCGGTCATGTTGCTGGGAACGATCAACGTCGCTGCGGCATCAGAAGCCACGCGACCATAGGCATCAACAGCTTTTTCAGCTACCTTGAGTTGAACAGCCTGGTCCCCTCCGGGTTGGCGGATGGCTGCTGCGACGCGCTCAATGGCTTGTGCATTGGCTTCAGCCACGGCCAGAATGGATGCTGCTTCACCCTGTGCTTTGTTGATCGCGGCCTGTTTTTCACCTTCTGAACGGGCGATAAACGCCTCACGTTCACCCGTAGCAATATTGATCTGCTCCTGACGCCGACCTTCAGAGGCAGCAATCAAGGCACGTTTTTCGCGCTCAGCAGTGATCTGTTGCTGCATGGCATGCAAAATTTCTTTGGGAGGGGTCAGATCCTTGATTTCATAACGCAGCACCTTGACACCCCAATTGAGTGCAGCTTCATCAATGGCCTGCACCACTTGTGCATTGATGATGTCGCGTTCCTCGAAAGTTTTGTCCAGCTCCAGTTTGCCAATGACCGAGCGCAAGGTCGTTTGCGCCAGTTGCGAAATGGCTGTGATGTAGTTGCTGGAGCCATAACTTGCCCGCATCGCGTCGGTCACCTGGAAATACAAAATGCCGTCTACCTGTAACTGGGTGTTGTCACGGGTGATGCAAACCTGGCTGGGAATATCAAGTGGCACTTCTTTCAGCAAATGTTTGTACGCCACCTTGTCGATGAAGGGCACCAGAAAATTCAGCCCGGGTGTCAGGGTGCCGTTGTACTTGCCCAGGCGCTCAACAATCCAGGCGTGTTGTTGTGGCACCACCTTGACGGACCTGGTGATAAAAATAACGGCAATAACAAACAAGACAATGGCAATTTCCATGATGTGCTCCAGAGGTTAAATTGATGCTTTTCTCAGAATCAGCCGGCTGCCAATGACCTCGACGATGGTGTACGAACCAGGACTGGTTGCGTCGCCCGCCGACGCGGAGGCCTCCCATTGAGCACCCCGGTATTTGACCTGGCAAGTACCATCGTCATGCCAATGCTCCACATGAACAATGGAGCCTATATCCATCGTCGCATCATGATTGGCCCCTGCTGGCGCCACAGGGGGCTGGGATTTTTTGTACTGGTACCAAATCAGGACAGAACCACCTCCCACCAGGGCCGCGGTCACCCATTGCCAAGTCAGCGCCATGCCTGCGTGGGCGGCCAACGCAGCGGCGACCAGGCCCGCGGAAATCATCAGCAGATAAAACGTTCCTGTCATGAGCTCGGCCGCAATCAAGCCCCCTGCGGCCAGCCACCAGAATGTTGCGTCAGCCATGTTGTTTCCCCCACTGTGTTGCGACCACGACATTTTCAGCTGAAAGCGCGGCTTTGAAAGCATTCTGGCGGGTTTTAGTCCTTACACTTCGCGCCTATTTCAATGATTTGCCGCGTGTCGCTGGAGCCTGCCATGAAATTTCGCTTTCCCATCGTCATTATTGACGAAGACTTCCGCTCGGAAAACACCTCTGGTCTGGGGATTCGGGCGTTGGCGCACGCCATTGAGTCCGAAGGCTCCGAGGTTCTCGGGGTCACCAGTTATGGTGATCTGAGCCAGTTTGCGCAGCAGCAAAGTCGTGCCTGCACCTTTATCCTGTCGATTGATGATGAAGAGTTCACCCCCGGACCTGACCTGGACCCGGCGGTGGTGAACTTGCGCCATTTCATCGAAGAAGTGCGCCGCAAGAACCTGGATGTGCCGATTTACATCTATGGCGAAACCAAAACCTCGCGCCACCTGCCCAACGATATCCTGCGCGAACTGCACGGCTTCATCCACATGTTCGAGGACACACCCGAATTTGTGGCGCGTCACATCATCCGCGAGGCCAAGAGCTACCTCGAAGGTGTGCAACCACCATTCTTCAAGGCGTTGCTCGATTACGCCGAAGACGGTTCCTATTCGTGGCACTGCCCGGGGCATTCGGGCGGTGTGGCCTTCCTGAAAAGCCCGGTGGGCCAGATGTATCACCAGTTTTACGGTGAAAACATGCTGCGCGCCGACGTCTGCAATGCCGTCGAGGAGCTGGGGCAACTGCTTGACCACGACGGCGCCATTGGCAAGAGTGAACGCAATGCGGCGCGCATCTTCAATGCTGACCACTGCTTTTTTGTCACCAACGGCACCAGTACCAGCAACAAAATGGTCTGGCACCACACCGTGGCGCCCAATGACGTGGTGGTGGTGGATCGCAATTGCCACAAATCGATTCTGCACGCCATCATCATGACCGGTGCCATTCCGGTATTCCTCAAGCCCACACGCAATCACTTTGGCATCATCGGGCCGATTCCCAAGAGTGAATTTGAACCGGCGACGATCAAGGCCAAGATCAAGGCCAATCCATTGATCAAAACCCATTTGCCCGATGTTGATCTCAACCAGATCAAGCCGCGGGTGCTGACGCTGACCCAGTCCACCTATGACGGGGTGCTGTACAACACCCAGACCGTCAAAACCATGCTGGATGGGTATGTGGAAAACATCCACTTTGACGAAGCCTGGCTGCCGCACGCGGCGTTTCACCCGTTTTACGGTTCCTACCATGCCATGGGCAAGAACCGGCCACGCCCCAAACATGCCGTGGTCTACGCCACCCAGTCCATTCACAAGTTGCTGGCCGGCATCAGCCAGGCCAGTCATGTGTTGGTGCAGGACTCCCAAACCGTCAAGCTGGACAAACACCTGTTCAACGAGGCGTACCTCATGCACACCAGCACCAGCCCGCAGTACAGCATCATTGCCAGCTGCGACGTGGCTGCCGCCATGATGGAGCCACCCGGTGGCACCGCGTTGGTGGAAGAAAGCATTGCCGAGGCACTGGATTTCCGACGCGCCATGCGCAAGGTGGACGAAGAATACGGCGCCGACTGGTGGTTCAAGGTCTGGGGCCCGGAAAAACTGGCCGAAGAAGGCATTGGCCGGGCCGATGACTGGATCATCAAAGGTGAATCACGCACCAACAAGAGTGGCGTCAACTGGCACGGCTTTGGCAAGATGGCCACCGGCTTTAACATGCTTGATCCGATCAAGTCCACGGTGGTGACACCGGGGATGGACTTGAACGGCAAATTTGCCAAAAAAGGCATTCCGGCCTCTGTCGTGACCAAGTTCTTGGCCGAACACGGTGTGGTGGTGGAAAAAACCGGGCTTTACAGCTTTTTCATCATGTTCACCATTGGCATCACCAAGGGCCGCTGGAACAGTATGCTGACAGCACTGCAGCAGTTCAAGGACGATTACGACAAAAACCAGCCCATGTGGCGTGTCCTGCCCGAGTTCTGCCAGAAATACCCGCGTTACGAAAACATGGGTTTGGCGGACTTGTGCCAGCATGTCCACCAGTTGTATGCCAAATATGACATTGCCCGCCTCACCACCGAGATGTACCTGAGCGATCTGGCCCCGGCCATGAAACCCAGCGACGCCTACGCCCACATTGCCCTGCGCAAAACCGAGCGGGTTGGCATTGACGATTTGTTGGGCCGTATCACGGTAGGTTTGGTCACACCCTATCCGCCGGGCATCCCGCTGTTGATCCCCGGCGAGGTGTTCAACAAGAAGATTGTTGATTACCTCAAGTTTTCACGCGAATTCAATGCCCAGTGCCCGGGATTTGAAACCGATATCCATGGCCTGGTGGAAGAGGTGGGAGACGATGGGCAGGTGCGTTATTTCGCCGATTGTGTCGTCCAGTGAGAAACTTATTGCTATTGTTTAAATAGCAATAAGTCTATATTCTACGTGGGCTAGAGGTATATTTTCTTATTAAGAAGTCGAGTTTTCAACCACTGCCATGGCAGTCTGGCTGACGCCACAATCCACGTAGGAAATCTGCCCGGTCATGCCCGATGCCAGATCACTGAGCAAAAAAGCGGCGACATTGCCGACTTCGTCAATCGTCACATTGCGCTTGAGTGGCGAAGCCGCCGCCGAAATGCCCAGCAACCTGCCAAAGTCCTTGATGCCACTGGCGGCCAGCGTCTTGATGGCGCCAGCACTCAGGCCATTCACCCGGATGCCCTTTGCGCCCACGGCGTCGGCCAGGTAACGCACCGAGGATTCAAGCGACGCCTTGGCCAGCCCCATGGTGTTGTAGCTGGGCACCACCCGCACGCCCCCCAGGTAAGTCAGGGTCAACAGCGATGCCGTGTCACTCAGATAGGGCAGGGCGGCTTTGGCCATGGCCGGGAAGCTGTAGGCACTGATGTCGTGGGCAATGCGGAAGTTTTCCCGCGTCAGACCATCCAGGAAATTGCCGGCAATCGCCTCGCGCGGGGCGTAACCAATGCTGTGCACAAAACCGTCAAATTGGGGCCAGTGCACGGCCAGATCCGCAAACAGCTGCTCGATCTGGGCATCGTCACTCACGTCACAATCAAAAACCAGCTTCGAATCAAAATCGGCGGCAAATTCGGTGATGCGTTCCTTGAAACGGTCACCCACATAGCTGAACGCCAGCTCAGCGCCTTGCGCATGGCAGGCCTTGGCAATGCCATAGGCAATGGAGCGGTTGGACAACACACCCGTGATCAACAATTTTTTTCCTGCCAGGAATCCCATACGAACCTCTTCAATTTTTTTCTTAGCGACCGCTACATCAGAACACCAACCAGCTTGCCACGGTTCGGGGGGCCGGTGCACAGGCGCCATCCAGGCCCGTGAAACTGCAGTGACAGATGATGGAGAATTGTCGCATGCGTTACCTTCTATTTTTGGCTGTCATGACTTGGGTCAACCCCCTGTGGGCGGTACATGGCTATGCGCTTTGGGGTGATCTGAAATACCCGGCCGGTTTCAGCCACTTTGACTACGTCAATCCGTCCGCCCCCAAGGGCGGGGAATTGCGTCTGGTGAGCAATCTGCGGGTCTCCACCTTCGACAAGTACAACCCCTTCACCATCAAGGGGAACGCTCCGGCTTACCTGTCTGACCTGCTGTTTGACAGCCTGCTGGCTGGGGCTCTGGACGAAACCGGGTCAGGCTACGGTCTGCTGGCACAGGACGTGAGCGTTGCTGCCGATGGACTCAGCGCCACCTTCAAGTTGCGGCCTGAAGCCAGATTTCACAACGGAGCGCCGGTGCTGGCGCAGGATGTCAAATACAGCTATGACATGCTGATGGGGCCGCATACCTCCCCCGGCTACAAAACCTTGCTGCAGGACGTGGCGGGCCTGGACGTGCTCGACGAGCTGATGGTGCGTTACCGTTTCAGCAAACCCAACCGCGAGTTGCCGTTGACTGTGGGCAGTTTGCCGGTGTTCAGCCGCAGCTGGGGGCTGGACCAAGGCAAGCTCAAATCTTTTGACCAAATCGTGACCGACATCCCCATTGGCAGTGGGCCTTACAAGATCGGGCCGGTGCGTTTTGGCAAGGACATCACCTATGTCCGTGATCCGCAGTATTGGGCCAAGGACCTGGCCGTGCGTCGGGGCACTGCCAACTTTGACCGCATCACCGTCAAGATTTACAAGGACAACACCGCCCGACTGGAGGCGCTGAAGGCCGGTGAATTTGACCTGATGCGCTTTTTTTCTGCCGGTGACTGGGCCAGGCGTGTCAATGGCAAGCGGTTTGACACCGGTGAACTGGTCAAGCGCGAGTACCAGCATCATTTGCCCACCGGCTTCCAGAGTTATGTGCTCAACACCCGCCGTGATTGGTTCAAGGACGTGCGGGTGCGGCAGGCGCTGGGGTTGGCGCTGGACTATGAATGGATGAACCGCCAGATGTTCTACAACGCCTACCAACGTGTCAACGGCCTGTTTGGCAATACCGACTGCGCCGCCAGCGGGACGCCCAGTCCGCAGGAGTTGGCCCTGCTGGAACCCTGGCGTCACGCCGTGCCAACGGCAAGCTTCGGCCCCATGACGGTGCCGCCAAGCACCGACGCGCCTTCCTCCCTGCGTGCCAACTTGCGCCAGGCGCAGGCCTTGTTGCAAGCGGCGGGCTGGACCGTGCAGGGGGGGGTGTTGCGCAACGCCCAAGGCAAGGCCTTTGAGATCGAATACCTGGACAGCAACGAGGGCAGTGCGCGCGTCGTCTCCCCCTGGGCGCGCAACCTGGAAAAACTCGGCATCACCCTGCATTTCCGTCCGGTGGACTTTGCCCTGTACCAGCAGCGTCTTCAGAAATTTGAATTCGACATCACGTCACTGGCCTACGCTGGCACGCACAATCCGGGGCAGGACTATGCCGACCTGTTTGGTAGCCGTGCGGCGGACCAGGAGGATTCAGGCAACATGTCGGGGCTGAAGAACCCGGCCGTGGATGCCCTGATCAGCCAGATGACCCGTGCCACCACCAAGGCTGAGCTGCTGCCGGCTTGCCGCGCTCTGGAGCGGGTCATCAGCCACAGCCATGTGCTGGTCCCGCAATGGTCTGCTTCCACGCACCGCATGGTGTTCAACCACTGGCGGCTGGATCAACCCGCCAGCATGCCGCCCTATGCCCAGGGTGAAACCTGGGCCATCGACACCTGGTGGGCCAGAACCCCGTCACACTGAACCATGCTGAGTTACATCTTTAAACGGCTACTGCTGATGATTCCCACGCTATTGGGGGTGCTGCTGATCACTTTTGTGGTGATCCAGTTTGTGCCGGGCGGCCCGGTTGAGCAGTATTTGGCCGAAGCCAAAGCCGGTACCGGCAAGGGGGCCGCTGCCGAAGGTGGTGGCCTGAGTTACCGTGGCGCCCAGGGCGTGGACCCCAAACGCATTGAGCAGATCAAGGCGCTGTATGGTTTTGACAAGCCAGCCCATGAACGTTTTTTCCAGATGCTGGGGCAATTTGCGCGTTTTGACCTCGGTAGAAGTTTTTTCCAGAACAAAAGTGTGTCGCAGCTGATCTGGGAAAAACTGCCGGTCTCCATCAGCCTGGGGTTGTGGACGTTTTTCATCAGTTATCTGATTGCTGTACCGCTAGGGGTGGCCAAGGCGGTGCGTGCCGGTTCGCGTTTTGATCTGGTCACCACCTTGCTGGTGCTGGTGGGCTACGCCATTCCAGGTTTTGTCCTTGGCGTGGCCTTGCTGGTGGTATTGGGTGGCCAGTTGCAATGGTTTCCGCTACGCGGCCTGACGTCGGGCAACTGGGACGCGTTGAGCTGGGGTGCCCGCATCGTCGATTACCTGTGGCACATTGCCCTGCCGGTCACCGCCATGGTGCTGGGCAGCTTTGCGGTGACCACCATGCTGACCAAAAATGCGTTTCTGGAGGAAATCCGCAAGCAATATGTGATCACGGCGCGTGCCAAAGGCCTGAGTGAGCGGCAGGTGTTGTGGAAACACGTGTTTCGCAACGCCCTGATTCCCATCGTTACCGGCTTTCCGGCGGCGTTTATTGGTGCTTTTTTCACAGGCTCACTGTTGATTGAAACCCTGTTTTCCCTCGATGGTCTGGGTCTACTCAGTTACGAGAGCGTGATTCGTCGTGACTATCCGGTGGTGCTGGGCACCCTGTATTTCTTTACGCTGATTGGTTTGGTCACCAAACTGATTTCCGATGTGTCCTATGTCTGGGTCGACCCGCGTGTCAAGTTTGATTAGTCCTCCCGTCGTTTCGGTGTCCCTCGGCCCATGGGCGCGCGCCTGGCGGCGCTTCAAACGCAACCGGCTGGGCTACTGGAGCCTGCTGATTTTTATGGTGCTGGTGGTTTTGAGCTTGTTGGCCGAGGTCATCAGCAACGACCGTCCGCTGCTGGTGCGCTACCAGGGCGAGTTTTATCTGCCCATCCTCAAGGACTATCCAGAAAAAACTTTTGGCGGCGACTTCGAGACGACAACCGACTACCTGGATCCCTTCATCCGCGAGCGTCTAAGTCGCAACGGCAATTGGGCGCTGTTCGCCCCCAATTCCTATGGCGCCAAAACCCTCAACTACTTTGCCAAGGCCCCCAACCCGTCCGGGCCCTCACGCGACAACTGGCTGGGCACGGATGATCGGGGCCGCGATTTGCTGGCGCAACTGATTTACGGTTTTCGGGTGAGCGTGTTGTTTGCCCTGGCCTTGACCTTTTTTGGCACGGTGCTGGGGATGGTGACTGGCGCCATCCAGGGGTTTTTCGGCGGCAAGACCGATCTGGCGTTCCAGCGCTTCATCGAAATCTGGGGCGCCATGCCCGAGCTGTACCTGCTGATCATTTTCAGCGCGGTGTTTGCACCCAGTCTGGCGCTGTTGCTGGTCTTGCTGAGCCTGTTTGGCTGGATGGGTCTGTCCGATTACGTGCGGGCTGAATTCCTGCGTAATCGCCAGCTGGACTACGTGCGCGCGGCGCGCTCACTGGGCGTGAGCAACTGGCACATCATCACCCGCCACCTGCTGCCCAACAGCCTGACGCCGGTGGTGACGTTCCTGCCGTTTCGCATGAGCGGGGCCATTCTGGCGCTGACCTCACTTGATTTTCTCGGGCTAGGGGTGCCACCGGGTACACCGTCGCTGGGCGAGTTGTTGTCGCAGGGCAAGAACAATATCGACGCCTGGTGGATTTCGCTGTTCACGTTTGCCGTTCTGGTGCTCACGTTGCTGCTGCTGACCTTCATGGGGGACGCCCTGCGTGATGCACTTGACCCGAGAAAGGCCGAGTCATGACCACTTTGGGAACGGCCCCGGATGGCCATATCGTGCCGACCCGTGAACTAGCCCATGCTGAACCCCTGCTGGCCGTCAAGGGCTTGTCGGTGTCCTTTGCCGGCCGGCAAGTGGTTCATGGCATCAACTTCGCCATCGCTCGTGGCGAAAAACTGGCCCTGGTGGGTGAGTCCGGTTCGGGCAAGACGGTCTCGGCACTGAGTCTGCTGCGCCTGACCGCCAATGCCGACATCCGTGGGCAGGCGCTGTTTGGCGGACGTGATCTGCTGGCGTTGCCGGAGCGCGAATTGCGTGTGATTCGTGGACAGGACATCGCCATGATCTTCCAAGAGCCGATGACGGCCTTGAACCCGCTCATGAGTGTCGGCGACCAGATTGCCGAGGTTGTGACACTAAAACAGGGTCTAGCCCGGATGCAATCTGCTCAGGTAGCTATTGATTTGCTAGCGGAGACAGGGGTTGACGACCCCCGGCGTCGCTACGCCGCCTATCCTCATCAACTCAGTGGCGGGCAGCGCCAGCGTGCCATGATCGCCATGGCGCTGGCCTGCCGACCCCAGCTGCTGCTGGCGGATGAACCCACCACGGCGCTCGATGTGAGCTTGCGCAGCCAGATTCTTGACCTGCTGGACCGCCTGCAACAAACCCGTGGCATGGCGGTGCTGATGATCACCCATGATTTGAATCTGGTGCGTCGTTTTGCTGATCGTGTGGTGGTGATGGAGCAGGGGCATCTGGTGGAGCAGGGTACCACGCGAGCCCTGTTCGAGCACCCCCAACATCCTTATACCCAGCGCCTGATGGCCAGTCAGCCCGAACGTGATCCGGTGCTTGACGCAGGTGTGGTTGCCAGTGACGCTCCTGCACTGGTGGCGGCCCGTGGTCTGCGGGTCACCTATCCAACGCCGCTGCCGGGGTTGCGCGGCTGGTTCCGACACGGTGAGTTTGTGGCGGTCCACGGGGCTGACTTCGTCTTGTCGGCCGGGAAGACGCTGGGCATCATGGGGGAGTCCGGTTCGGGCAAGTCCACCCTGGCGCTGGCGGTACTGGGGTTGCTGCCATTCCAGGGGGAACTGCGGTTGGCCGGCACCTGCTGGGGAGACAACCCAGCCAGCAATCAGGCCCTGCGCCGGCAGGTTCAGGTGGTCTTCCAGGACCCGTTTTCATCCCTGTCGCCACGCCTGACCGTGGAAGAGATTGTGGGTGAAGGGTTGGGGGTGCACGAACCCCGGCTGCCATCGAATCAGCGGCGCCAAC
>NZ_JAQTWM010000002.1:19547-105723 GCF_028689305.1 Rhodoferax sp.
CGGCAGGTTCAGGTGGTCTTCCAGGACCCGTTTTCATCCCTGTCGCCACGCCTGACCGTGGAAGAGATTGTGGGTGAAGGGTTGGGGGTGCACGAACCCCGGCTGCCATCGAATCAGCGGCGCCAACGCGTGATTCAGGCCCTGCGCGACGTTGGTTTGGGCGCGCAGGGCGACCAGGAGATGACCTCGTTGCTGGGGCGTTACCCGCATGAGTTTTCAGGCGGTCAACGTCAGCGGCTGGCCATTGCCCGGGCGCTGATCATCAACCCGCGAGTCCTGCTGCTGGATGAGCCCACCAGCGCGTTGGACGTGACGGTGCAAAAGCAGGTGTTGCAATTGCTGCAACGACTGCAGCGCGAGCGTGGTTTGAGTTACCTGTTGATCACACACGATGTCGCGGTGGTACGAGCCATGGCGCACGACGTGCTCGTCATGAAAGGTGGTCAGGTGCTGGAGTCCGGCCCGGTAGACACCGTGTTGACACGTCCGAGCCATGCTTATACCCAAATATTGGTGAACGCTGCGGGCTAAATCCTTAAAAATCAAAGACATTCTGCAGAATTTGGCGTACAATCCGCCGCTTCACGACCAAACGGGCGAGTCACTTCCGCCCGTTTTTTTTGGTCGATTGTTTTTGCATGAAACAGAGTTTGATCTGGGGTTTTGGTGGCGCTAAAAGACATTGTTGAACAAACGGTAACCGGCTTGGGCTATGACCTGGTGGAAATTGAACGTTCCGCCGGTGGTTTGCTGCGTATCACGATTGACTTGCCTTGGACGCCTGCGATTGATGGTGTGCTTGCTCCGGAACAGTTTGTCACGGTAGAAGATTGCGAAAAAGTCACCCGGCAATTGCAATTTGCGCTGGAGGTGGAGGCGGTGGAGTACCGCCGCCTGGAGGTCTCCTCTCCTGGCATTGACCGGCCCTTGCGGCATCAGCAGGATTTTGAGCGTTTTGCTGGTCAGGTGATTGATGTCACGCTCAAGGCGCCGTTGGGTGCTGCGGCTGCGGGCCAGGTCAATGCCAACCGCAAAAAGTTTCGGGGGGTGCTGGAGCATGCCGAGCCACTGGCTGGCGAGATGGATGTCGCGCGTTGGCAAATCGTCTGGCGTGATGAGCCGGAGGTCAAACCAGGTGCAAAAATCAGCAAAAAGCGCCCGCTGCCGCCGTTGCAAGCCCTGGGTTTTACGTTGGATGAATTGCGGGATGCCCGCCTGGCCCCGATTGTCAGTTTCAAGGGTCGGGGTCACATGGCCGGCGAAGCTGCTGGCGACAACATTGAATTGAATTGAAACAGGAGAGTCATGGCATGAATCGCGAAATGTTAATGTTGGTTGACGCCATCTCACGTGAGAAGAACGTGGAGCGTGATGTGGTGTTTGGCGCGGTGGAAGCGGCGCTGGCGCAGGCTACAAAAAAACTCTACGAAGGCGACGTGGATATTCGCGTGGCGTTGAACCGTGACACCGGTGTTTACGAGACGTTTCGCCGTTGGCATGTGGTGCCGGATGAGGCAGGTTTGCAATTGCCGGATCAGGAAATCCTGCTGTTCGAAGCCAAGGAGCAGATTCCAGACATCGAAGTTGATGAATACATTGAGGAAACCATTGAGTCGGTGCCGATTGGCCGGATCGGCGCGATGGCAGCCAAACAGGTCATCCTGCAGAAAATCCGTGATGCCGAGCGTGAAATGCTGCTCAACGACTTCATGTCACGCGGGGACAAGATTTTTGTCGGTACCGTCAAGCGCATGGACAAGGGTGATCTGATTGTCGAGTCAGGCCGCGTGGAAGGCCGCTTGCGTCGCTCGGAAATGATCCCGAAGGAAAATTTCCGTACCGGAGACCGGGTTCGCGCCATGATCATGGAAGTGGATCTGACCTTGCGTGGCGCACCGATTGTGTTGTCTCGCTCCGCGCCGGAGTTCATGATCGAGCTGTTCCGCAACGAAGTGCCTGAAATTGAACAAGGGCTGCTGGAGATCAAGTCCTGTGCCCGTGACGCTGGTTCACGTGCCAAGATTGCCGTGTTGTCGCACGACAAGCGGGTGGATCCGATCGGCACCTGTGTCGGCGTGCGTGGTACCCGTGTCAACAGCGTCACCAATGAATTGGCTGGCGAGCGGGTGGACATTGTTTTGTGGAGTGAGGATCCGGCCCAGTTTGTCATTGGCGCGCTGGCGCCTGCCAATGTCACCAGCATTGTGGTGGACGAAGAACGTCACGCCATGGATGTGGTGGTGGATGAGGAAAACCTGGCGATTGCCATTGGCCGTGGTGGTCAGAATGTGCGGCTGGCAGCCGAACTGACCGGCTGGAAAATCAACATCCTGGATGCGGCGGAATCTGCTCAGAAACAAGCCACCGAAGTCAATACCAGCCGCGCGCTGTTCATGGAAAAGCTGGATGTCGACGAAGAAATCGCTGACCTGCTGATTGCCGAAGGCTTCAGCAGCCTCGAACAGGTCGCCTATGTGCCGCTGGAAGAGATGCTGGAAATTGAAAGCTTTGACGAAGACACGGTGAACGAACTTCGTACCCGTGCCAAGGATGCCTTGTTGACCATGGAGATTGCCAACGAGGAAAATGTGGAAGAGGTGGCGCTGGAGTTGCGTGACCTTGAAGGAATCACCCCGGATCTGATCAGCCGACTCGCAGAAACTGGCGTCCACACGCTGGATGATCTGGCTGATCTCGCGGTGGATGAACTCATGGAAATGACCGGGCAATCCAAGGAAGATGCCACGTCGTTGATCATGAAAGCACGGGCGCACTGGTTTACCGGTGACTCTGCTTCCCAAGTGTCTTGATCATGAAAAATTAAGTTTCAGCAAAGGCTGAACAACACCCACCGGGCTTGTCCAGCCGAAACTAAAGGTTACCCAACAAATGTCCAGTATGACCGTCGCCGAGTTTGCCAGTGAACTCAAAAAATCAACCGATACCCTGCTAGAGCAACTGAAGTCGGCAGGCGTGGCTAAAACAGCCGCGACCGACACCCTCACAGAGGCTGACAAACAGCGGCTGTTGGGATACTTGCAGAGCGCCCACGGGACTGCGTCGTCCGAGCGCAAGAAAATCACGTTGGTCAAAAAATCCACCACAGAAATCAAGCAGGCTGATGCAACTGGCAAGGCCCGCACGATCCAGGTGGAAGTGCGCAAGAAGCGCACCTTTGTGCGCCGGGATGACAATCTGGATGTGCCTGCAACATCAAGTGCACCGGTACAAGAGGAAGAAAGCATTGAAGCGCCGGCGTTGATTGATCACGCCGAATTGGCGCGTCGTGAAGAAGACGCGCGTCGTCAGGCAGAACTGATCCGCCGTCAGGAAGAGGAATTGGCCGAACGCCGCCGTCAGCGTGAGGCACAGGAAGCGGCAGCCCGGGAAGCGGCTGAACGCGCGGCTGCCAAGGCGGCCCAGGATCTGGCCGAGCAGCAAAAAGCCCAGGCCCAACAGACGGTTGCGGAGGAGTCGAGCCAGACCGTTGGGCAGCGCAATGATGCCCAAGCCGCCAACGCGGCCACGATGGCTCAGGCTGCAGAAAAAGCTGCTGCCGAGCAACAATCCCAGGCTCAGGCCAAAGAGAAGGCGGCTGCCGAATCCAAATCCCGCGCCGCGGAAGAGCAGGCTCGTGCCGTTGATCTGAATGAACGCCGCCGCAAGGCGGAGGCCGAAGCGGCCGCCATTCGCCTGATGATGTCCCAGCCCGGCAAAAAACTGCCGCCCAAAAAGGAAGAGCCCAAACCCGCGCCGGAAGCGGCCAAGGCCGGCATCAAGGGGACGTTGCACAAACCGGCAGGCGGCACCACCACCAAACCCGCGCCCGGACCCGCTACCGCCGCAGCGGCAGCGCCAGCTGGCGCCGGCAAAGAGGTCAAATCAGCCAAACTCTCCAGCAGCTGGGCTGGTGATCCGGCCAAGAAAAAGGGCATTCCGACCCGTGGTGACACGAGTGCCGGAGCGGGCCGTGGCAACAGCAACTGGCGCGGTGGTCCGCGTGGTCGCCGTGGCAGCAATGACCGAGATCGCGAAGACCACAGCCATCAGCAGATGGCCCCGGTGGAGGCGCGCGTGCTGGAGGTGCATGTGCCTGAAACCATCACCGTGGCCGAACTGGCCCACAAAATGGCGGTCAAGGCTTCGGAAGTCATCAAACATTTGATGAAACTCGGCCAGATGGTCACCATCAATCAGCCGCTGGACCAGGATACCGCCATGATTGTGGTGGAGGAAATGGGACACAAAGCCATTGTGGCGGCGCTGGATGATCCGGAAGCTTTCACCGATGACGAAGTGTCGCAACAACAGGCGGAAGCCTTGCCGCGGGCACCGGTTGTCACCGTCATGGGTCACGTTGACCATGGTAAAACTTCCTTACTGGACTACATCCGCCGCACCAAGGTGGCCTCGGGTGAAGCCGGTGGCATTACCCAACACATTGGTGCTTACCATGTGGAAACGCCGCGCGGTATGGTGTCGTTCCTGGATACCCCCGGTCACGAGGCGTTCACGGCCATGCGGGCGCGTGGCGCCCAGGCCACCGACATTGTGATTCTGGTGGTGGCTGCGGATGACGGTGTGATGCCGCAAACCAAGGAAGCCATCAAACACGCCAAAGCGGCCGGTGTACCGATGGTGGTGGCCATCACCAAGGCCGACAAACCCGACGCCAACCCGGATCGGGTCAAGCAGGAGCTGGTGGTTGAGGAAGTGGTTCCCGAAGAATATGGTGGCGACTCACCCTTTGTGGCGGTGTCCTCCAAGACCGGCTTGGGAGTGGATGAATTGCTGGAGCAGGTGCTGCTGCAGGCCGAGGTGCTGGAGCTCAAGGCGCCGGTGGATGCCATGGCCAAGGGTCTGGTGATTGAAGCCCAGCTCGACAAGGGCCGTGGGCCGGTGGCCACGGTGCTGGTGCAAAGTGGTACCTTGAAAACCGGTGACGTGGTGCTGGCCGGGCAAACCTATGGCCGCGTGCGCGCCATGCTCAACGAAAACGGCAAGAGCATCAAGTCTGCCGGGCCGTCGATTCCCGTCGAAATTCAGGGTTTGACCGAAGTACCCCAGGCCGGTGATGAGTTCATGGTGCTGTCTGACGAGCGTCGGGCTCGTGAAATCGCCACCTACCGCGCTGGCAAGTTCCGTCACACCAAACTGGCCAAACAACAGGCGGCCAAGCTGGAGAACATGTTTACCGACATGACGGCTGGCGAAGTCAAGATGGTGCCGATCATCGTCAAGGCTGACGTGCAGGGTTCGCAGGAAGCCTTGGCCCAGTCCCTGCTCAAGCTCTCCACCGACGAAATCAAGGTGCAGCTGGTTTACGCGGCCGTGGGGGGAATCAGCGAGTCGGACGTGAATCTGGCCATCGCTGCCAAAGCAGTCATCATCGGGTTCAACACCCGGGCGGATGCCGGTGCCCGCAAGCTGGCCGAAAGCAGCGGGGTCGATATTCGTTATTACGACATCATTTACGACGCCGTAGACGATCTCAAGCTGGCGATGTCGGGCATGTTGACACCGGACAAGAAAGAAGAAGTCATTGGTACCGCTGAAATTCGCCAGATTTTCAAGGTGTCCAAGATTGGTTCGATCGCCGGTTGTATGGTCACGTCAGGCGTGGTTCGCCGTACGGCGCGGCTGCGTCTGCTGCGCAATCACACGGTCATCTATACCGGCGAACTCGAATCGCTCAAACGTTTCAAGGATGACGCCAAGGAAGTGCGCGAAGGCTTTGATTGCGGTTTGAACATCAAGAACTACAACGACATCCAGGAAGGTGACGTTCTGGAGTTCTTCGAGATCCGTGAAGTGGCACGGACCTTGTGATCTGATGGAAACAACCCGTGCGTAAAAAGTCAGCCACACCCAACCGTGCCTTCAAGGTCGCCGATCAGATCCAGCGTGATCTGACCGAACTGATCGCGCGTGAGTTGAAGGACCCGCGGGTTGGCATGGTGACGCTTCAGGGCGTGGAGGTCACCCCCGATTACGCCCACGCCAAGGTGTTTTTCAGCCTGTTGGCGGGTGACCCCAAGCAGTGTGCCGAAGGGTTGAATCAGGCCGCTGGTTTTTTGCGCGCTGGCCTGTTCAAGCGGCTGCACATTCATACCGTGCCGACCCTGCACTTTGTCTACGACCAGACGCCAGAGCGCGCGGCTGACATGAACGCGCTGATTGCGCGTGCGGTGGCCTCGCGAGCCAAAGAGGACTGAACCCCATGAATGCGCCACGTGCACGGGTTGCCAGGCGCCCCGTGCATGGGGTGCTGCTCTTGGACAAGCCTCTGGGCTGGTCCAGCAACGACATCTTGCAAAAGGTGAAGTGGTTGTTGCGTGCGGAAAAAGCCGGTCACACCGGCACGCTCGATCCTCTGGCCAGTGGTGTGTTGCCCCTGTGTTTTGGCGCTGCCACCAAGTTCAGCCAACTGCAGCTTGACGCCGACAAGACCTACGAGGCGGTGATGCGCCTGGGTGTCAAAACCAGCACGGGTGACGCTGAAGGGGAAGTCATCGCCACCCGACCGGTGGCCGTGATGCCCGAGGACGTGACGCGTGTCGCCAGGCAATTCACCGGACTGATCCAGCAAGTGCCGCCCATGCACAGTGCGCTGAAAAAGGACGGCAAGGCGCTGTATGAATACGCCCGTGCCGGTCTGGAAGTGGAGCGGGTGGCTCGTCCCGTCACCATTTATGCATTAAATATGGCTCTAGCCCGCGTAGAATCTGGTCAAGAAGCTATCAGTATGATAGTAAAATGCAGCAAAGGCACCTATATCCGCACCTTGGGTGAAGATCTGGGAGAGGCGCTTGGCTGCGGCGCCCATTTGACCGCGCTGCGCCGGATTGGCACCGGTGGTTTCGACGTGTCGCAATGTGTCACGCTGGAAGCGCTGGAGGCCATGAGTGAAACAGAACGGCTGGCTTGCCTGCAGCCGGTTGCCAGTTTGTTGACGGATCACACGGTGGTCACACTCGATGACGACAATGCCGCCCGGTTCCTCAGTGGCTTGCGTCGCCGGGGAGCCTGGCCGGATGCCGAACGGGTGGCGGTGTATGCCGAAGGTGGTGCGGTGCTGCTGGGGACGGCCCGCGTGACCGCAGGCGAACTGATTCCCGTGCGCTTGCTCAGTCCCCTTGAAATTGAACAGATGAAACAGAAGAACCAGGTGGCTGCCTCCACCGCTGAATCCATGACGGGCCTGAGCGACAACGCCAGTTCGGTCCCAACCCTTTAAGAAAGTGAACCATGTCCCATAAACAAATCCGAAACATTGCCATCATCGCCCACGTTGACCATGGCAAGACCACCATGGTGGACCAACTGTTGCGCCAGTCCGGCACCTTTGCCGAGCACGAAAAGGTGGTTGACACCGTGATGGACAACAACGCCATTGAAAAAGAGCGTGGCATCACGATCCTGGCCAAGAACTGTGCTGTGAGCTGGGAAGGCACTCACATCAACATCGTTGACACCCCCGGCCACGCGGACTTCGGTGGTGAAGTCGAGCGCGCCCTGTCCATGGTGGACGGTGTGGTGCTGTTGATCGATGCCCAAGAAGGCCCGATGCCGCAAACTCGTTTTGTGACCAAGAAAGCCTTGGCCCTGGGTCTGCGCCCGATCCTGGTGGTCAACAAGGTCGACAAGCCCGGTGCCAACCCAGACAAGGTGGTCAATGCCGCCTTCGACTTGTTCGACAAGCTCGGGGCCACTGACGAACAACTCGACTTTCCGGTGGTGTACGCCTCGGGCATCAACGGCTGGTCCTCGCTGGAAGAGGGTGAGCCTGGTGAACAGTGGGGCCCCGACATGTCGGCCCTGTTCAATACCATCCTGAAACATGTGCCGCACCAACAGGGTGATCCTGCCGCACCGCTGCAATTGCAAATTTCCGCACTTGACTTTTCGACCTTTGTCGGGCGTATCGGCGTGGGCCGCATCAGCCAGGGCACGATCAAGCCCAACATGGACGTGGTGGTCATGGAAGGTCCGGACGGCAAAACCGTCAAGGGCCGGGTGAATCAGGTATTGACCTTCCAGGGGCTGGACCGTGTGCAGACCACCGAAGCCGGCCCCGGTGAAATCGTGTTGATCAACGGCATTGCCGACATCGGTATCGGCGTGACCGTGACCGATCCACAGACCCCCGCACCGCTGCCCATGCTCAAGGTGGACGAGCCGACGCTGACCATGAATTTTTGCGTCAACACCAGCCCGCTGGCGGGTCGTGAAGGCAAGTTTGTCACCAGCCGCCAAATCTGGGATCGTCTGCAAAAAGAGCTGCAGCACAACGTGGCTCTGCGCGTCAATGAAACCGACGAAGAAGGTATCTTTGAAGTCATGGGCCGCGGTGAACTGCACCTGACCATCCTGCTGGAAAACATGCGCCGCGAAGGCTACGAAATGGCCGTTTCCAAGCCCCGCGTGATGTTCAAGGAGATCAACGGCGAGAAATGTGAACCCATCGAGCTGGTGACCGCCGACATCGAAGAGCAGCACCAGGGTGGCGTGATGCAGGCACTTGGTGAACGCAAGGGTGAACTGGTCAACATGGAGCCGGACGGCCGTGGTCGTGTCCGCCTGGAGTACCGCATCCCGGCACGTGGCCTGATTGGTTTCTCCAACGAGTTCCTAAACCTGACCCGTGGCTCCGGCCTGATTGCCAACATCTTTGACTGCTACGAGCCGCACAAGGGCGACATCGGTGGCCGCAAGAACGGCGTGCTGATTTCCATGGACGACGGCGAAATCTTCACCTACGCCCTGGGCAAGCTCGACGACCGTGGTCGCATGTTCGTCAAGGCCAACGACCCGGTGTACGAGGGCATGATCGTGGGGATTCACAACCGCGACAACGACCTGGTGGTCAACGCCACCCGGACCAAGCAGCTGACCAACTTCCGGGTCTCCGGCAAGGAAGATGCGATCAAGATCACGCCCCCGATTGAACTCACGCTGGAATACGGCGTCGAATTTATCGAGGACGATGAGCTGGTTGAAATCACGCCCAAATCGGTGCGCCTGCGCAAACGTCACCTGAAGGAGCATGAGCGCAAACGCGCCAGCCGCGAATAAATCGTGATGATGCAAGCGGCCAGCGATTGTGCTGCCGCTTAAGCCCATCAACCGGAATTGCTGTTCATGCGGAAATGCCGGTCTTTTTCTTGGCTCGTCAGTCTTTCACTTTCTTCGTCAAGGCGAAACATGAAGCTCAGTCACAACCGGGCCATCCTGCTGATGGTGGCCGTGACCATGATGTGGTCCACCGCCGGTGTGGTGGCGCGCCATCTGGAGCAGGCCCGCAGTTTTGAGGTCACGTTCTGGCGCAGTTTCTTCACGGTGCTGAGCCTGCTGGTGATCCTGCCGCTGGTGCAGGGGCGGGACGTGTTTGCCCGCATGCGCCACGGGGGTGCCGCCTTGTGGCTCTCAGGCCTGTGCTGGGCTGGCATGTTCACCTTTTTCATGCTGGCACTGACCTTGACCACCGTAGGCAATGTGCTGATCACCATGTCCATGACCCCGTTGCTGACCGCGCTGGCGGCCCGCATCTTCATCGGCCACCAGATTCCGCTGCGGACCTGGATGGCCATCCTGGTGGCGGGTTGTGGCATTGTCTACATGTACGGCAGTCAGCTGGAACAGGGTATCAGTCTGGTGGGCACGCTGGTGAGTCTGTGTGTGCCGATTTCCGGCGCCGCCAACTGGACGTTGACCCAGCATTCACATGCCCAGGGTCATGACGTGGACCTGATTCCAGCCGTCTTGATCGGCGGGGTGATCTCCTCGCTGGTGACCCTGCCGCTGGCTTGGCCGCTGCAGGCTTCCCCACATGATCTGGGCCTGCTGTTTGGCCTGGGATTGGTACAGCTGGCCATTCCCTGCGTGCTGGCGGTGATGTGTACCCGGGTGCTCAAGGCACCGGAAGTGGCCTTGCTGGGGCTGCTGGAGGTGATTTTCGGCATTTTGCTGGCCTGGGTTGGCGCTGGTGAGGCACCTGGCCGCGATGTGCTGGTGGGCGGGGCGCTGGTGATTGGCGCGCTGGTGGCCAATGAGCTGGTGGCATGGAGGGGCAGGGCATGGGGACAGTGAATGAAGTGATGACGCAGGTTCGTGGTCACGTTGGTTTCATCACCCTGAATCGCGCGGCTGCCCTCAATGCCCTGAATCTGCCGATGATCCGGGGGTTGACCCACTGCCTGCTGGCCTGGCGCGATGACCCCCGGGTGCAGGCGGTGGCGATTCGGGGCTGCAACAAGGCCGGGCCTTTTGGCGCCTTTTGCGCTGGCGGTGACATTCGTTTTTTTCATCAAGCCTTGCTGTCTGGCGACCCAACGCCGGAAGATTTTTTCACCGAGGAATACACCCTCAACCACCTGGTCCACACCTATCCCAAACCCTACATCGCCTTCATGGACGGCGTGGTGATGGGAGGCGGCATGGGCCTGAGTCAGGGCGCCTCGCACCGGCTGGTCACCGAGCGCTCCAAACTGGCCATGCCGGAAACCCTCATTGGCCTGTTTCCCGACGTGGGCGGTGGTTATTTCCTGAGCCGCTGCCCGGGCCACACGGGTGAATGGCTGGCCCTGACCGGCACCCCCCTGAATGCCGCTGAGGCCATGGCACTCGGGTTGGCCGACCATCAGCTTGCCGCGGATCAACAGGCAGCGTTGTGGGAAGCGCTGGCCCAACTGCCATCCTGCGACGAAGCCAGCCTGGATTCGTTGATTGCTACATTTTCAGTAGCTAAAGACGGATGTTTTACGCGGGCTAGAGACCAGATTGATCATTATTTTTCGCAACCTTCGGTGCGGGCCATGGTGGCGGCATTGGAGGCCGATGCCTCCGACTGGGCGCGCGACACGGCGGCCTTGTTGCGCCAGCGTTCGCCGCTGATGCTGCATGTGGCTTTGGAGCAAGTCCGCCGCGCGCGCTCTCTCAACGTGGCGCAGGATTTGCGCATGGAGCGTGACATGATCCGGCACAGCTTTTTCCCCCGCCACCTGGGTCGCAGCAGCGCCCAGACCGACACCGCCGAGGGGATTCGGGCCTTGGTGATTGACAAGGACCACCAGCCTCAGTGGTCACCCGCACGTATTGAAGACGTCACCCCGGCGATGGTGCAGCCGTTTTTTGACAGCCCCTGGGCCGCGCACAGTCACCCGCTGCGGCAATTGGCCTGATGGTCAGAGCTGGTGGTAAACCGCCTCTGCCAGCGCCATCAGCACCTCGCGCGGCACCTGGCCAGCCAGCGCATAAGCCAAGCCCTGATCGGCCCAGTAAAAACTTGGCACCCCAGCCTGGGGGCTGTAGCGGAAGCTGGTGGACGCCTGGGTATCGCCCATGGGAGCCGCATCCATCGCCCCGAGGTACAGCGTGACCCGGCTACCGGCGGCATTCTGGAACATGAATTGCGCCCTGGCCCCATCGTCGCCAGGCAGCAGGCGGCCGCCCACCAGCTCAAAACCTTGGGCCGTCAGGCTGGGGACTTTGAGCGGCTTGCCCAGGCGCTTGGACAACCACTGCACCAGGTGGGCCTGGTCCTGCGCGGTGACTTCCACTGGGTGGCGCACTTCGGGCACATAAACGCGGTGCGCCACACTGGCCTGACGCACAAACTGGTGTTCCAGTTGCGCCTGGGCGAGCCTGGGGGTGGCTAAGCGGCCAAAACCACCCGTTTGCCAGCCGGAATGGGCCAACCAGCCGCCGCCAAAGGCCAGGACCAAGCTGGCTGCCAGACCGCCATAACGCCACCACGCACGGCCCGGCGCTGGTGCTGCCCCGGTTTGCCGCGCGGCCCGCAGCAGTGCTGCTGGCACTGCTTCATCCAGCACCTGGCGGTGCAGCGAACGCAGGGCGTCACGCTGTTGTTGCCATGCTGCCAGCCGGGCCGCACCCTGCGGGTCGTGAACCAGCCGGGCTTGCCACTTTGCCAGTTCGTCTGGCGTGCCCTGGCCGTCAACCAGAGCGTGGAGTTCATCATCGGTCAAGGGGAGGGGCGGCTGGTGAGTCATGTCAGTGGCTTGAGCTATTTGAGGCGACGCAAGGCGGATGGGCGGGCCGGTTTGTCGTTGCTGCCAGCCTGTGGCACCAAGGGCTGGGGTGGGGCTTCCATCAGTTCCTGCAGGCGGCTGCGGGCGCGGGACAGCCGCGACATCACGGTACCGATCGGTATGCCAGTGATCTTGGCCACCTCGGCGTAACTCAGGTCCTCCAGGCTGACCAACAACAACACCTCGCGTTGCTCCGGGGGCAGGCGCAGCAGGCAACGTTGCAGGTCCAGCATCAATGCCGGGTCCGTCTCCGGTGCCAGTAAATCATGGGCGACATCGTCAACATCCACCAAGTTGGCACGCAGGGGCCCGGAGGGCTGGCGCAACTGGTTGACAAACAGGTTGTGCATCACGCTGAACAGCCAGGCGCGCAGATTGGAGCCGATGACCCATAAACGCCATTTGCTGCAGGCACGCTCCAGCGTGTCCTGCACCAGGTCATCCGCCGCCCAGGCGTCCCCCGTGAGCGCCCGCGCGTAACGGCGCAGCGACGGGATCTGGGCCACCATCAGTTCGCGGGTCATCAACCGTGACGCAGGTCAAAGGTCGTTGGACGATCCGGCAGGGCCACCACATCAGGGTCTGGCAACCTGCCAGACCTTGTTGAAGCCGTCACCGGTTTTGTCACCGGGTTTGCTGTCCTTGACCCAGTAATAAACTGGTTTGCCCTTGACGGCCCATTGCTGGCTGCCGTCGTCGCGGGTGATGATGCTGAAGTCGCCTTGCGCCACGGCACCTTGTTCGGCCTTCAGGGGCGGCCAGTTGGTGGCGCATGGACCATTGCAGACTGACTTGCCGCTACCGGCCACGTCCTTGTCAAAGGTGTAGAGCGTCATCCCGCTGGGGCCAACCAACACACCGTCTGACACCTGGGCCGGGGCAGACGACATCGAGGCACATCCAGCCAAGGTAGCCAGGCTGAGGGACAGGGTGAAAGCGGTACGTGAAATCCATTTCATGGTGAACTCCTGATGGGTTGGTCACAAACAAGTGTCTGCACACACATGAACAGCCATTTCCGCAGCTTTATTCCCGCTGCCACTCAAAAAAATTCAGCGCTGCCGCGATTTCATGACCCGTTCCACCTCGCGCTTACCCTCACGGTCCTTGATGGTGTCGCGTTTATCGTGTTCTGCCTTGCCTTTGGCCAGGGCAATCTCGCATTTGATCTTGCCATTTTTCCAGTGCAGGTTGATCGGCACCAGGGTGTAGCCTTTTTGTTCCACCTTGCCAATCAGTCGCTTGATCTCGTCCTTGTGCATCAGCAGCTTGCGGGTGCGTTGCTTGTCCGGGCTGATGTGGGTGGATGCGGTGCCCAAGGGGTTGATCTGCAGGCCGATGATGAACAACTCGCCTTGGCGAATCACCACATACCCGTCGGTCAGCTGGACCTTGCCCTCGCGCAAGGATTTCACTTCCCAACCTTCCAGCACGATGCCGGCTTCAAAGCGTTCCTCGAAAAAATAGTTGAAGGCAGCCTTTTTGTTGTCGGCGATGCGGGTTGCGGTATCGGGTTTTTTGGCCATGGGGCGAACATCAGGTGAAAGTGAATGCGATCCAGGCTTGACTACAATCCGGCGCAAACCGCCATTCTATGAAAACTGTCAAAAAATCTGTCCTGATCTGGTACAGCCCAGCTGAAATGTACCGGCTGGTCATTGATGTGGACGCCTATCCGCAGTTTTTGCCGTGGTGTGACAAAGCGCGGGTGGTGACGCTGGAAGAAAACGGTATGCTGGCAGAAATCGGCATTGCCTTTAGTGGTATCCGCCAGACCTTCAGCACCCAAAACGTTCATGTGCCTGACCAGCAGGTCGTGATCAACTTGGTCAACGGCCCCTTTTCCAAGCTGGAAGGTGAATGGAACTTCATCGCGCTCGGCGGCGAGCAGCGGGCCTGCAAGGTCGAGTTGAGCCTGACCTACGGTTTTGACAACTCGCTGGGCAAGCTGATCAGCCCGGTGTTTGACAAGATCGCCGGCAGCATGGTGGATGCCTTTGTCAAGCGGGCCAAACAGGTCTATGGAGAGTGAAGTGGGGCCATGCAGGTCACAGTGATCTACGCGCCCGGGCCACGTCAGACGGATGAAGTGGTGCTGACCTTGGCAGAACCCTGCAGCGTTCTGCAGGCTTTGCAGCAAAGCGGCTTGTTGCAGAAATACCCTGAAATTGACCATCCGCATCTCCTGATCGGGGTGTGGGGGCGCAAGGTCAACCTCCAACAGTTGCTGCGTGAGCAGGATCGTGTAGAGGTGTATCGACCCTTGCGGGTCGACCCCAAAGTGGCGCGGCGTGAACGTTTTGTCAAACAGGGTGCAGGTGCTGCCGGACTGTTTGTCAAAAAACGTCCCGGCGCCAAAGCCGGTTATTGAATCAGGCGTCTGCCGGACGTGGCTATTTGCAGTCGGCGTCAATGATGGCTTGAATGCGTTTGCTTTCGGCGGCGCGGGCAGCATCGTCCAGGATTTCACGTTCGCCCTGTGCATTGATGCGCGCCAACCGGACGCCGGAATCCAGTCCGCTTTTGGCCAGTTTGGCCCGGTTGCAATTTTCGGCCCGCGTTTTGCGAAGACGGTCTTCTTCGGCCTTGCGTTTGTCGGATTCAGCCTGCTCTGCCTTCTTTTTTTTCTCAGCCAAATCCTTGTCCAGGCCGCTGATTTTCGGGGTGCTGGCAGCAGATTGAGGGGCCGCAGCAACTGGTGCGGAGACTCCGGATGCTGGCAGCTGGGCGGTTGCGGCGTCGTTGCTCGAGGTAGCAAGAGGAAGTTGCCCGGGCCGTTTGAGAATGCTCTTTTCTGGCACGCTGGCAGGCGGCGGGCGGTCACTGAACACTTTGCGTCCATCCTTGTCCAGCCATTGCCACTGGGCCAAGGCGTTGGAAGCCAGCAAACCGGCAGTCACCACAAGAATCAGGCGGATCAGTTGTTTCATGAGGGGCGAGTTTATGCCACTGTGCATTAGGGTTTTCCTGCAGACTTGGCTACCTTGGCAAACCAGCTTGCGCCCGCGCCAGATACAATTGACGATTTGGAGCTAACACCTATGCGCCTGATTGGCAAAGCGCTCACCTTCGACGATGTTTTGTTGGTGCCAGCGTACTCCCAGGTCCTTCCGAAGGACACCTCCCTCGCCACCCGTTTTACCCGCAACATTGCCCTGAACCTGCCCTTGGTGTCTGCCGCCATGGACACCGTGACAGAGTCGCGCCTAGCCATTGCCATTGCCCAGGAGGGCGGCATTGGTGTGGTGCACAAGAACATGACGGCGCAACAGCAGGCCGCCAAGGTGGCCAAGGTCAAACGTTATGAATCCGGGGTGTTGCGTGATCCGGTGGTCATCACCCCGCAGCACACCGTGCGCCAGGTCATGGCGTTGTCCGAACAATTGGGCGTATCGGGCTTCCCGGTGATGGACGGTGGCAAGGTGGCAGGCATTGTCACCGGCCGCGATTTGCGCTTCGAGACCCGTTATGACCTGCCGGTGAGTCACATCATGACGCCGCGGGAGCGGCTGATCACCGTGCCCGATGGCACCACCATCACCGAGGCCAAGGTTTTGCTGAACCAGCACAAGATTGAACGCCTGCTGGTGGTCAATGACGCCTTTGAACTCAAAGGCTTGATCACTGTCAAGGACATCACCAAACAGACCAGCTTTCCCAATGCAGCGCGTGACGCCCAGGGCAAATTGCGTGTGGCCGCCGCCGTTGGGGTGGGTGAGGGCACCGAAGAGCGGGTGGAGTTGCTGGCCCGGGCCGGGGTCGACGCCATTGTGGTGGACACCGCCCACGGCCATAGCAAGGGCGTGATTGATCGGGTGCGCTGGGTCAAACAGAACTTCCCCCAAGTGGACGTGATTGGCGGCAATATCGCCACCGGCGCTGCTGCCTTGGCTCTGGTCGACGCTGGTGCTGATGCTGTCAAAGTGGGCATTGGCCCCGGGTCGATCTGTACCACCCGCATCGTGGCGGGCGTTGGCGTGCCACAAATCATGGCCATCGACAGCGTAGCCACAGCGCTCAAGGGCACGGGTGTTCCGCTGATTGCCGACGGTGGTATCCGTTTCAGCGGAGACATCGCCAAGGCCATTGCCGCAGGCGCCGGTTCGGTGATGATGGGCGGCATGTTTGCCGGTACCGAAGAGGCACCGGGGGAAGTCATTCTGTTCCAGGGGCGCAGCTACAAGAGTTATCGTGGCATGGGGTCGATTGGCGCCATGCAACAGGGCAGTGCTGACCGCTATTTCCAGGAGTCGAGTACCGGCAATCCCAATGCTGACAAGCTGGTGCCCGAAGGTATTGAAGGGCGTGTGCCGTACAAGGGTTCCATGGTCGCCATCATTTACCAGATGGCTGGAGGCTTGCGTGCCAGCATGGGCTACTGTGGCTGCGCCACGGTTGAGGAGATGCAAAACAAGGCCGAATTTGTGGAAATCACGGCAGCAGGCATTCGCGAGAGCCATGTTCACGACGTGCAGATCACCAAAGAAGCACCCAACTACCGCGCCGAGTAAACGCCAGGGCTGACCCAACATGCATCAAAAAATCCTCATTCTTGACTTTGGCTCCCAGGTGACACAACTGATTGCCCGGCGCATCCGCGAGGCCCATGTGTTTTGCGAGGTGCACTCGTGTGATGTATCGGAAGACTGGATCCGCGCGTACGCCCGCGACGGCAAGTTGCGCGGCATCATTCTGTCAGGCAGTCACGCCAGTGTGTACGAGGAATCCACCGACAAGGCACCGCAGGTGGTGTTTGAGCTGGGTATTCCGGTGCTGGGGATCTGCTACGGCATGCAGACCATGGCGCACCAGCTTGGCGGGGTGGTCACCAGTGGCCACCAGCGCGAGTTTGGCCACGCCAATGTCCGCGCCCACGGCCACACGGCGCTGCTGGACGGCATTCAGGACTTTGCCACGCCGGAGGGCCACGGCATGCTGCAGGTCTGGATGAGCCACGGCGACAAGGTGACGGAGTTGCCCCCAGGCTTCAAGCTGATGGCCAGTACCGATAGCTGCCCGATTGCCGGCATGGCCGACGAGGACCGCCGCTTTTACGCCGTGCAGTTCCACCCGGAAGTGACACATACCAAACGCGGTGCGGCGATTCTGGAGCGCTTTGTGCTGGATATCTGCGGCACCCGTGCAGACTGGATCATGGGTGACTACATCAGCGAAGCTGTTGAGCAGATCCGCACCCAGGTGGGTAGCGAAGAAGTGATTCTGGGCCTGTCTGGCGGGGTTGACTCTTCGGTGGCGGCAGCCTTGATTCACCGCGCCATTGGTGACCAGCTGACCTGTGTGTTCGTCGACCATGGTTTGCTGCGCCTGAACGAAGGCGACATGGTGATGGACATGTTTGTGGGCAAGCTGCATGCCAAGGTGGTTCGTGTGGACGCCTCCGATCAGTTTCTCGGACAACTGGCCGGGGTCAACGACCCGGAAGCCAAACGCAAGATCATCGGCCGTGAATTTGTAGAGGTTTTCAAGGCCCAAGCCCAGAAGTTAACTGCTTCGGATGCTACAAAAAAAGGTGCAAAGTGGCTGGCCCAGGGGACCATTTACCCGGACGTGATCGAGTCCGGCGGTGCCAAGAACAAGAAAGCCGTCACCATCAAGAGCCATCACAACGTGGGTGGCCTGCCCGAACAGCTGGGGCTCAAGCTGCTGGAACCACTGCGTGAACTGTTCAAGGACGAGGTGCGCGAGCTCGGTGTTGCCTTGGGCTTGCCCTACCACATGGTTTACCGCCATCCGTTTCCCGGCCCGGGTCTGGGGGTGCGGATTTTGGGCGAAATCAAGAAGGAATATGCTGACCTGCTGCGCCGGGCTGATGCGATCTTTATTGAAGAACTCAACAACTTTGTTGATGAAGCCAGTGGCAAAACCTGGTACGAATTGACCAGTCAGGCCTTCACGGTGTTCCTGCCGGTGAAAAGCGTGGGCGTGATGGGCGACGGCCGCACCTACGACTACGTGGTGGCCCTGCGCGCCGTGCAGACCAGCGACTTCATGACCGCAGACTGGGCCGAGTTGCCTTACGCCCTGCTGAAGAAAGTCTCCAGCCGCATCATCAACGAAGTGCGTGGCATCAACCGCGTGACTTATGACGTGAGCAGCAAGCCACCGGCGACGATCGAGTGGGAGTGATACAGGGCCGAATGCCCGGCGGACACGGAGGGGGTAGGGATGCGCGGCTTGTTTGGGCTGGTTGGTTTGTTGGTGGCGTTGGCTGTCACAGGGTGGCTGGTTCGCCAGCAGTTGCAATCGTTGCGTACTCCGGTGCCTGTTTTGCAGGTTCCTGCGCCGTCCCAACAAGGGCAGGCGGGGGCAGTCACGACGCCGACGTCGGGCACAGTGGGTCAGCAAAGTCAACACCTCCAGCAGCAATTCAAACAGGCCGTTGAGGGCGCCATGCAGGCACGCCCCATGCCTGCTGACCAGTGACATCCGAACAGCTGGAGCCGGATGCGCAGTGGATGCGCCTGGCCCTGACCGAGGCGCAGGCGGCGGACGCTGCAGGTGAAGTGCCGGTGGGGGCGGTTGTGGTGTTGCATGGGCGAGTGATTGCCACAGGCCGCAATGCGCCAATTTCCACCCATGACCCGTCGGCACATGCCGAAATGGTGGCCTTGCGAACGGCAGCCCAACACCTGGGCAACTATCGACTGGACGACTGTGAGCTGTATGTGACGCTGGAGCCCTGCACCATGTGCGCTGGCGCCATGCTGCACGCGCGCTTGAAGCGGGTGGTGTATGGAGCAACCGACCCCAAAACCGGTGCTGCTGGTTCGGTGCTGGATGTGTTTGGCCTGACGCAACTCAATCACCAGACGCAAGTGCGCGGTGGGGTGATGGGCCAGGCCTGTGCCGAGTTGTTACAGAATTTTTTCAAGCGCCAGCGCAGGCAGCAGCGCCAAGAGAGAGCCCGGACCGGCATGGCGTTGCGTGAAGACGCGCTGCGCACCCCGGAGTCCCGGTTTGCAGATTTACCTGAGATCCCTGCCTTGTCCTGCTACGTCAATGATTTACCCAGTCTGACGGGGCTGCGGCTGCATTACCTGGATACAGGGGCGGCAGCATCGGCACAAGTCATCGTGTGCCTGCACGGGCCGCAGAGCTGGAGTTATGGCTGGCGCAGCTTGATGGCAGAACACCGTGCCCAAGGACATCGGGTGGTCTGTCCGGACCTGATCGGATTTGGCAAAAGTGACAAACCTAAAAAAATGTCGGCGCACAGTCTGTCTTGGCACGCGCAGATTTTGCTGGAATGGCTGGCCCACCTGGAGCTGCACCAGGTGATCTTCATGGTGTCTGACACCATGTTGGCACTGGCGCAGCAAGTCCAGGCAGCTGCACCGATGAGAGTCTCCCAGGTCATCGTAGCGCAGGCTGACCTGATGTCGGCCCAAGCGCTGGCCGCGCCGTTCCCGGATGCCGGGCACCGGGCTGCGCTACGCGCCTTTTCTTCCCTGAAAATCCAGTCTTTACCGCCCGAAGCAGAAACACCCATCGCATGAAAAAACACATCTACATCTACTCCCCTTCAGGCGCTGTGCGGGACAAAGCCGCTTTCAAACGAGGCATCGCCAGGCTGCAGTCCTTGGGGCATGACGTTGAAGTGGACGAGGCTGCGCTCGCGAGTTACCAGCGTTTTGCCGGGGATGATGCCACCCGGCTGGCCGCCATCCACCGTGCCGCAGACAGCGGCGCTGATGTGGCGCTGATCTCACGCGGTGGTTATGGCCTGACCCGGATCCTGCCGGAGATCCGCTACAAAAAAATTGCCAAGGCGATTGATCAGGGCATGCTGTTTGTCGGGATCAGTGATTTCACCGCGTTCCAGAATGCAGTGCTGGCCAAAACCGGTGCAGTCACCTGGGCGGGTCCGGCCCTGTGTGAAGGCTTTGGCGTAGGTGGTAATCCAGACAAGGCAGATGGACACAGTCACGGTGAAGCGCCTGTCCCCGATGACATCATGGAAGCCTGTTTTGATGATCTGCTGCGCGGGCAGGGCGAGGGCGCGGGCTGGCGGCAACTTAAGGAAAGTGCTGGAATTGCCATCCATTCAGGAGCATCAAGCCAACCAGATACGCCGATTAAGACCGCGTTTAGTGTGACAAACGCCACACTATGGGGTGGGAATCTGACGGTGTTGACGTCACTCCTGGGAACGCCGTACTTCCCGGAAATCAAAAGGGGTATTTTGTACCTGGAAGATGTGGCAGAACACCCTTACCGGATTGAACGGATGCTGTCTCAACTGTTGCATGCAGGCGTTCTGGCACGACAGAAGGCGGTCCTATTGGGGCAATTCACCGAATACAGTCTGACTGCCCATGATCGTGGCTTCAAGATGGCGACCGTGGTGCAGTGGCTTCGTCAACAAATCAAGGCGCCGGTACTGACCAACTTGCCATATGGTCATGTCGCAACCAAAGTTTTGTTGCCCGTGGGAGCCCAAACCGATTTGAGTGTGGATGGGCGGGACGCCCTGATTGCCTGGGGTCATCTATGAGTCTCTTGGGGATTCGCTAAACTCACCCCATTCAATACGAGACAACTTCAAGAATGGGCATCCAATCCACTGTTGTTTTTGCTGACCTTTATGGCAGCACCGGCGTGTTTGAGACCCTGGGCAACGCACGAGCGACCGAGATGGTGACCCAGGTGACAGCGTGGGTTGCCCAAAAATTTGAAATGCACGGCGGCCGGGTGGTCAAATTTTTGGGGGATGGCGTGCTGGCCATCTTCAAAGACAGTCCGACTGCCATCGCGGCCGTGGTCGATCTGCAGCGCGCTTACCAGGCGCGCTTGGCAGTGATGCCAACCAGCGCCTATATGCCACTGCGCATTGGTGTGGTACGTGGTGATGTCGAAATCGTGGACGATGATTGTTATGGCGACGCCGTCAACATTGCATCGCGTCTGAGCGAATTGACTGGACCGCATCAGATCTGGGTCAATGGCGAAGCCATAGAAGATGGGGTTCAGCCGTCAGCACGTTTCCGTTTTCTTGGACCGATCCATATTCGAGGCCGTATCGAACCTTGTGATGTTTATCAGGTCGAGTGGCAGGAAGACATCAGCTCCGAATTCTTCACCGTTCCTGCAGCACTGTCGCCAGCAACCGAAACGATGGAGGCCGATGTGCTTGGTGGGCAAATTGAACTGATCTGGCTGGAATCCAGAAAGACCTTCAAGGCATTCGAGATGCCGATTCACATCGGACGTACCCGCCAGGCTGATTTTGTCGTGAATGACGCACGTGTTTCCCGCACGCATGCCCGGGTGGAATGGCGCAATGGCAGCGTGATTCTGGTGGATATCAGCTCCTATGGCAGTTGGGTCAGGTTCTCGGGCGGTGGCGCCGATCTGGCGTTACGCCGCGAAGAATGTGTCTTGCACGGGCGAGGCGAGATCGCCTTGGGTGCTCCGTTCAGCGATCTCAGCGCTCCTGTGATTTCTTTCTCGGTTCTTTGATTTCTGTGCCGATACTATAGTTAACATAATATACATCGTATCTACTAAAATAGAACCGGGAGAAAGTCAGATAAGCCGCGCCAAAGCCGCATGCTGCTTGCCTCGTGGCTCAAAATCATGCGCCGCCGTTGTATCAGTCCGCAGGCGCTTTACCAACTTCCTTTGGGCTGACGGCCCCGGACAAAGGCTGAAATGATGCCGGCGGACTCGGTACGGTTGCCGCGATTGGCAAAATCCAGTGCGCTCAGGCCTTGCACGTTTTTGAGCATCGGGTCGGCACCTGCCTCCAGCAACGCCTTGACCGCGGATGGTGTGCCGTAATGCGCTGCCATCATCAGCGGCGTGGTGCCGTTGGGTGACGCGGCATCGATGTAGGCGTTTTCCTCCAGCAGCAGATTCATGATCTCCAGGTGTCCCTTGGTGGCGGCGTAATGCAGCGGGGTCCAGCCAGTTTTATTGACGTCGGCATTTTTTTGAATCAACAGCTGGCACAGTGCCAGATCACCATGTAAGGCGGCCAACATCAGGGGGCTTTCATCGGCACTGTTACGGACTTCAACCGTGGTTTTGGGCCACCTGGCAAGGACCTCGGCAACTTTCATGGACTGAAGCTTGGTGGCCAGCATCAAGCCGTGCAGGCCGCTCGGGTCGAGCGTATTCGGGTCAAATCCTCGTTGCAACAAGGCACTCACCTGGCCACCGTCATCTTGTTGAATGGCGCGGAAGAAGTCCTCGTAAGAGCCTGCGTGAGCAATTGAAAAACTTGTAAAAACAATAAGATAAATACTTTTCTTAAAGTAATTTGTGATGATTTGAAACCACTGAATCATGAGCGCTCAACCTCTTTGAACAGGGTGTCGAAATTACGGCTGGTGATGCGTGCGATCTCTTCCACGGACAGTTCCCGCAGCTGGGCCAATTGGGCCGCCACCCACGGTACATAAGAGGGATTGTTGGTTTTGCCGCGGTACGGCACCGGAGCCAAGTAGGGGCTGTCGGTTTCGATCAACAAGCGATCCAGCGGCACCATGGTGGCCACATCACGGATGGCTTGCGCACTTTTGAAGGTCAAAATACCCGAAAACGAGATGTAAAACCCCAGATCAAGGGCGGCCAGCGCCACTTCAAGGTCTTCGGTGAAACAGTGGAAGACCCCGCCGGCACTGTCGCCGCAACCCGTTTCGCCCTCCTCCCGCAGGATTTGCAGCGTATCAGCTGCCGCTTGACGGGTGTGGATCACCAGTGGTTTGCCCAGCTGGCGGGCGGCCCGGATGTGGGTGCGAAAACGTTCACGCTGCCAGTGCATGTCGGCCACACTGCGGCCATTGAGCCGGTAATAGTCCAGGCCGGTTTCGCCAATCCCTACCACCCGCGGCAAGCTGCCCAGCTTGAGCAGCTCTGCCAAAGTCGGCTCCTGAACACCTTCGCTGTCCGGATGGACCCCGACGGTGGCCCACAGATTCTCATGGGCCAGCGCCAGCTGGTGCACGGCGCCAAATTCTTCCAGCGTGGTGCTGATGCACAACGCCCGCCCGACACGGGCCGCCTGCATGGCATCCAGGATGGTGGGCAAATCCGAAATCAGTTCCGGGAAATTCAGGTGGCAGTGTGAATCAGTGAACATGGATCAAGCCGGTCCCGGTCAAATCGTCTGGGTGGCCCGGTCCGAGGCCAGATGTGAGCCCAGGATGTCTTCGATCTTGAGCTTGAGCGCCTGGGATTTTTCGTCCCTGGGGAACTGGATACCCACCCCCTGGGTGCGGTTGCCCATGGCTTTGGCAGGGGTCACCCAGGCCACCTTGCCGGCCACCGGGTAACGTTGTGGGTCATCGGGCAGGGAAATCAGCACGTAAACCGATTCACCCAGGCTGTATTCGCGGGTGGTCGGGATGAACAGGCCACCATCGGCAAAAATCGGGATGTAGGCGGCGTACAGGGCCGACTTTTCCTTGATGGCCAGCTGGATCACGCTGGGGCGCGGAACCCCTGCTGCCGCGCCACTTTCATGTGGGTGTTTGGGCTTGTTCATGGCCGTGAGTTTAGGGCTTGTTGCGCCTGGCTGACCAAGGCCTCCTGCATCAGCCCGACGTTGAACGGGTGCTCCACTGTGCGCATGGTGTCGCTCAGTGCCTTGGCCCAGCTGGTCAGGCTTTGCCAGCTGCCACCTTGCGGCAAATCACCAGCCTCAAAAAACCGTGGTGCGGCGCCGGTCTTGACGGCCAGCAGATCATGGCAGAGCTTGTGCAGGGCATCGACGGTTTGGGCTGGCGTCCAGTCTTTGAACACACTCACATCGCCACGCTGCACGGCTTTGGGCAACAGGCGCCACAAATCGCTGATCGGTGCAAATTGCAAGGCATTGGCGGGTCGGCCCCCGGCGGCGCGCAACATCACCGTGGCCTGGGCAGCGGGCACGCCCTGTGACTGTAACCACTGCATGGCGCTGTTTTGATCAGGCCAGATCATGGTGTGGCCCAGGCAGCGGCTGCGAATGGTGGGCAGCAACAGGTGGGCAGCCTCGGTGGCCAGCACAAATTTCACGTCGCCAGCCGGTTCTTCCAGGGTTTTGAGCAAGGCGTTGGCGGTAAACACATTCATGCGCTCGGCAGGAAACACCAGCACCACCTTGCCCCGGCCGCGGGCGCTGGTGCGCTGGGCGAATTCCACGGTATCACGCATGGCCTCGACCCGGATTTCCTTGCTGATCTTGCGCTTTTTGCTGTCGATCTCAGACTGGGCCTTTTCGCTCAATGGCCAGCCCAGATCCACCAACGCCGATTCGGGCATCAGCACACACAGGTCGGCGTGGGCGTGCACGTCAATGGCGTGGCAGCTGCCGCAATGGCCACAGGCGCCCTGCGGCGTGGGCTGGTCGCATAACCAGGCACGGGCCAGGGCCAAGGCCAGCGCATATTGACCCAGCCCGGAAGGGCCGGCCAGCAGCCAGGCGTGGCCGCGTTGCGCCAGCAGGGTCTGCGCCTGCGCCGCCAGCCAGGGGGCCAGTGGGGTGGAGGCCGTCATGTCAACCAGCCCTTCTGCCGCACGGCCCGCAGCACTTCCAGCCAGACCGTTTCACGCGAATTGGCGGCAGCAATGCGGGCAAATCGCTGCGGGTCGGTCTGCAGGCGCTGTAAATACCCCTCACTGACACGGCTGAAAAAGGCTGCTGGCTGGGCCTCGAATTTGTCAGGCACCCGCACACCCGCCAGACGCCGGGCGGCAATATCGGGCGCCAATTCAAACCAGATGGTCAGGTCGGGTTGACGAACAAAATAACCCTCCAGCCCACGTTTTGACTGCACAAGTTGCTCTAGAAAAGATAGCGTATGGAGATCGAATCCGCGCCCGCCGCCCTGGTAGGCAAAGGTGGCGTCGGTGAACCGGTCACACAGCACCACATCGCCACGGGCCAGCGCTGGCTCGATCAGTTGCTGCAAGTGGTCGCGCCGGGCGGCGAACACCAGCAGGGCTTCGGTCATGGCATCCATGGTGTCGTTGAGCACCAGGGCACGCAATTTCTCGGCCAGAGGTGTGCCACCTGGCTCGCGGGTCAGGGTGACCGCCCTGCCCTGCGCTTCAAAAGCGCGCGCCAGAGCGTCGATATGGGTTGATTTGCCGGCACCGTCGATGCCTTCAAAACTGATGAAAAGTCCCGGAGTGGCCATGGCGGACAGAGGCAGGTTCATGGCCTGCGCTGGTATTTGTTGACAGCACGATTGTGCGCCGTCAAGTCGTTGCTGAATTCACTGCTGCCGTCCCCTCGTGCCACAAAATACAGCGCCTGGCTGGACGCTGGCTGGGCGGCGGCCATCAGGGCCGCCTTGCCTGGCATGGCAATGGGCGTTGGTGGCAGGCCAACGCGGGTATAGGTATTCCATGGGGTGTCGGCCTGCAAGTCACTGCGGCGCAAATTGCCGTCAAAACGTTCACCCATGCCGTAAATCACGGTTGGGTCGGTCTGCAGCAGCATGCCCAGGCGCAAGCGGTTGGTAAATACCGCGGCAATCATGGGCCGGTCACTGGCGCGGCCCGTTTCCTTTTCGATGATGCTGGCCAGCGTCAGCAGTTGCTCCGGGGTTTTCAGCGGCGTGTTGTTCTGGCGCATCTGCCAGGCCGCCTCCAGATGCCGGTCCATCGCGCGCAATGCCCGTGCCAGCACCGCCAAGTCGCTGCTGCCTTTGGCGTAGGTGTAGGTGTCGGGGTAAAAATGCCCCTCGGGCGGGACCCCTGGCCGCCCCAGCTTTTGCATGATCAAATCGGGCTCCAGCCCGCGTGTATCGGACTTGAGCTGCTCTGCTTTTGAGAGTGTTTCAAGAAACTGCCGAAAGGTCAGCCCCTCCACCAGCGTGACGGCGCGCAAGGCTTCTTCACCACGAACCAGTTTGGCCAGCAGGCGCTGCGGCGTGACCTCCCCCTCAAGCTCGTAACTGCCCGCCTTGATCTGGCGGGCCTGGCCAGACAGGCGAAACCACCAGTACAGCAGCTGGGGCGAGGTTTGGACGCCAGCATCCACCACACTCTGGGCAATGCCCCGCACCGGGGTGCCGGGTTCAATCGACAGGTCGACCACCGGTGTGGCCAAGGACAGGCGCTGATGGACCCACCACCAGCCCGAACCCGCCAGCCCCACTGCCACCACCATCAATAAACCGATCAATCGCCGCACAACCCTGTTGCCTTCCACAAAATCAACCGCGCATCATAATCGGCGCCATGCAAAACCAACTCAACGGCGTCGCCCCGCTGACACATTTAGGGCTGATTCGTGCACAGGGCGAGGAAGCCGCCAAATTTCTGCACAGCCAATTCACCAACGATTTTGTGCTGCTGGGCCAGACTGAAGCCCGGCTGGCGGGCTTTTGTACCGCCAAAGGCCGACTGCAAGCCAGTTTCATCGGCTTCAAGCGCAGCCCCACCGATCTCCTGCTGGTCTGCAGCCGTGACATCCTGGCGGCCACACTCAAGCGTCTGTCGATGTTTGTCATGCGTGCCAAGGTCAAACTGAGTGATGCCAGCAGCGACTTTGCCGTGTATGGCTTGGTCGGGTCAGCGGCCATGGATGCTTTCAAAAAAGGAGCTATCCAGGTCCATTCGACGTGGGCTAAGGCCGATTTTGATGATATCAGCCTGATCCAGCTGTATCCGGCAGATGAGGTGCCCCGGGCGCTCTGGGTGGCACCGCTGAACAGCGTGCTACCAGCGGGTGATGTCTTGCCGCCAGCGTTGTGGGACTGGAGCGAGGTGCGTAGCGGCATTGCCACCGTGACCCAGCCCATCGTCGAAGCCTTTGTCCCCCAAATGCTCAATTACGAGTCGGTCGGTGGTGTGAATTTCAAAAAAGGTTGTTATCCGGGGCAGGAAGTGGTGGCGCGCAGCCAGTTTCGCGGCACACTGAAGCGGCGTGCCTACTTGGCGCACGCGGAACTTGCGCTGACCGCGGGCGACGAGCTGTTTTTGCCTGCTGACGAGGGGCAGCCCTGTGGTCTCGTGGCTCAAGCTGCACCGGCCCCAGACGGCGGCTTTGATGCCATTGTGTCGATCCAGATCAGCGCTTTTGAGACCGGTGGTGTCCGTGTGGGACAGGTAGCGGGGCCCCAGCTGGCGCTGTCACCCGTACCCTACCCTTTGCTGGCGGATATTTGAGCCGCCCAGGCATGGTGGCCCCTGGTGGACGAGGCCAGGCCCTCAGGCTGCGGGTTGTTTGGATATTTTGATCCCTGTCAAATAAGACAAGCATAATGTCCCTTGGGTGGATCAGATCAAATTCAAAACCGTTATGCCTTTTGGCGCCAGCATCCGCTGGTCGTCCAGCAAGTTGACATGAAGACTGAAAAGAAGACCGGCAGGCACTGGGTGGTTCGCATGAACTACTTCAATCGCACCGTGTCGTGGGTCTTCGCCTTTGTGCTGCTGGGCTCCCACTTGGTGGACCGTGCTGATGGTGTGATGGGCTGGTTCTGGCTGGTCCTGCAGTTTCTTGTTTATCCCCATCTGGTCTACCTGCGCACCCGGTTGGCGAGTGATCCCCTTCAGGCAGAACTCCAGAACCTGTTGCTGGATTCGTTTCTGTTCGGCATCTGGATCTCGGCGCTGGGTTTTCCGCTATGGATCAGCTTCCCGTTGGTGATTTCCACCTGCATCAACCTGTCGGCATTTCGTGGTCTCCGGGGGCTGCTGCAGGCGACAGCAGCGCTGGCGGCGGGTGTTTTGCTGACGATCCCTGTCACGGGCTGGCATTTCCAGCCCGATACCAGCCTGATCACCAGCTTGCTGGCCATCATGAGCCTGTCAACCTACCTGACGCTGTTTGCCTTTGGTGCGCACAAACGCACACTCAAATTGCATGAAGTGCGATTGAAACTGCGCCAGAGCGAGCAGGCACTGCACAAGCAGATCGCGGAAATCAGCTTTCTGCAGGGACAGTTGACCGAGCAGGTCAACCGCGACCCGCTGACCGGGCTCTTCAATCGTCGTTACCTCGATGCCACCCTGGATCGGGAAATTGCCCGCTGTGAACGGGAACAGAACCCGCTTTGTCTCATGATGGTCGACATCGACCATTTCAAACACATCAATGACACCTACGGTCACCAGGCGGGTGACGCCGTACTGGTGCAGGTGGCAAAAACACTGTCAGATGAGTTACGTGCCGGCGACATTGCCTGCCGCTACGGTGGCGAGGAATTCCTGCTGCTCATGCCCAATCTGACACCGGCAGTGGCGATGGAACGTGCGGAAGAACTGCGCAAAAAACAGGCAGCCAGCAATATTCTGGTCTCAGGCCAGCAAATGGCGGTGCGTCTGTCCATTGGCCTGGCCTCATTGCCATCGGATGCTCTTACCGCCCATGCGCTGATCCGCAATGCAGACGCCGCGCTGTATCAGGCCAAGCAGCAGGGCCGCAATCGTGTCGTCTCGTTTGTCCAAGTGACGGCGACCTGAACGCCGACCGGTTCAAAGACCGTCCTCTTCCGGCGCAATCCGCCCGGCTTCGATGGTGATACGCCGCTGGCAGCGTGCCGCAATGGCCTTGTCGTGGGTCACCAGCACCAGGGTGGTGCCCAGTTCGCGGTTCAGGTCAAACATCAGTTCCATCACCGTCTCGCCGGTGGCAAAGTCCAGGCTGCCGGTAGGCTCGTCAGCCAGCAGCACGGCCGGCTGGACCACAAAGGCACGTGCCAGCGCCACCCGCTGCTGTTCACCGCCCGAAAGTACCCTGGGGTAGTGGCCCAGGCGCTGCGACAAGCCCACACGCGCCAGCATCTCGGTGGCAGCCTGGCGGGCATCACGCCGGTTGGCCAGCTCCAGCGGCAGCATCACGTTTTCCAGGGCGGTCAGATTGCCCAGCAATTGAAAGCTCTGGAACACAAAACCCATTTTTTGCGCCCGCAGTGCGGCACGGGCATCTTCGTCGATGGCAAACAAGTCCTGACCGGCCAGATGCACCGTGCCGCGACTGGGGACATCCAGTCCGGCGATGATCGACAGCAGCGTGCTTTTCCCGGAGCCGGAGGCACCGACAATGGCGACGGTTTCCCGCTGGCTCAAACGGAAATCGATATCACGCAAAATGTCGAGTGTGCCGGTGGAGTCACTGACGGACTTGAAGACGTGCTCAACCGAAATAATGCAATCTGACATGGATGTTTCTTTGAATTTGATGACAATGAACCGCCGCCACTGTATCGCGTTGGCAGCGACGCTGGCGGCGGTGGGGATTCCTGCCCACCCCGCACGGGCCCAGACCGCGGCAGCCAAACGCCTGCCCGGCACCATTCTGGTCGTTGGAGATTCGTTGAGTGCCGAGTATGGCCTGCAGCGCGGCAGTGGCTGGGTAGCGCTGCTGGAAAAAAAGCTCAAGGCCGAGAAAATCGCAGCCACGGTGGTCAACGCCAGCATCAGCGGTGACACCACATCGGGTGGACGCACCCGCCTACCAGCCTTGCTGGAAAAACATCACCCGACCCTGGTGGTGATCGAACTGGGTGGCAACGATGCGCTGCGTGGCCTGTCATTGGCGATGACGCAGGACAACCTGATGGCCATGACACAGGTGGCGCAAAAGGCCGGGGCCAGGGTGCTGTTGCTGGGCATGCAGATGCCGCCCAACTATGGGCGCGACTACAGCCAGCGTTTTGCCCAGATGTATGTGGATGTGGCCAAGTCCGGCAAGGCGGCGCTGGTGCCGTTCCTGCTCAAAGGCATCGCTGACGTGCCTGACAGCGCCCGCTGGTTTCAGGCCGACCGCATCCACCCGCTTGAGGCGGCGCACCCAGTGATCTTGGCTAATGTCTGGCCCGAGTTGAAAAAAGGATTGTGATGAGTCTGACCCCTATGAGTGCGGCCGAAGCCATGAGCCGGCTGGCCGATTTCGACACCATCATCGATGCCCGCAGCGAAGACGAATTTGCCGAAGACCACCTGCCCCAGGCCGTGAACTGGCCCACGCTCAACAATGACGAGCGCCGCGAGATCGGTACCCTGTACAAACAGGTGAACCCATTTGAGGCCCGTAAACGCGGTGCCGCCGTGGCGGCGCGCAATATCGCCGCGCACATCGAGCGCGAGGTGATGGACAAGCCCAAGGACTGGAAGCCGCTGACCTATTGCTGGCGCGGCGGTCAGCGCAGCGGCGCACTGTCGCTGATCCTGAGCCAGATCGGTTTTCGGGTGACCCTGATCGACGGTGGCTACAAGGCCTTTCGCTCCGCCATGGTCCAGGACATTGACCGTCTGGTATTGCCGCTGCAGTTCCAGGTGGTGTGCGGCCCGACGGGCTCCGGCAAAACCCGTTTGCTGCAGGCACTGGCCGCGCAGGGCGCGCAGGTGCTGGACCTCGAAGCCCTGGCCAACCACCGCAGTTCGGTGCTGGGGGCCATTCCGGGGCTGCCCCAGCCCAGTCAGAAACACTTTGACATGTTGATCTGGGACACGTTGCGCCATCTGGACAACAGCCGGCCTGTGTACGTGGAGAGTGAAAGCAAGAAGGTCGGCAATGTGTCCGTCCCGGCCACCCTGGTGCAGGCCATGCGCCAGAGCCCGTGCCTGAATTTACAGCTGTCCGACGCCGAGCGTGTAGCCTTGTTGATGGAGGACTACGACTATCTGGTGCGTGATGTGGATTATTTCTGCAACCGCCTGGCGGTGCTGACGGCGCTCAAAGGCCGTGTGGTGGTAGAGGGCTGGCAAGCCCAGGCGCGTGCCGGTGCCTTGGCGCCGGTGGTGCAGGACTTGTTGACCAGTCATTACGACCCGGCCTATTCCCAGTCCATGCAGCGCAATTTTGTTCAGTTCAATGATTCAAAAACCATAGCACCCATGGACCGTTCCATGCGGGCTATGGCCGATTTGGCTGCTCAAATACTGGCCTGTGCGGCGGGCTGAGTGGATACCAACGGCATCAAGCCGTCGGGGCTGAAGGGTCGACCTGGGCACCGGATGGATCCGATGACTCGACTGGCGCGCCCTCACCCGCCTTGCGTTGGGCCTTCTCCTTCAGCTTTTCTTCTTTTTTCTTCTTTTTAGCCAGTTCTTTTTGACGTTTTTCGTAGCCGTAATTAGGTGTTGCCAATGTAGTCTTTCAAGGTTGAAGGCTGCGATTTTACCTGCTGGCTCAAGCCAGGCACTGCAGCGCCTGGGCCAGATCAGCCTGCAAGTCAGCCACCGCTTCCAACCCGATCGAAAAACGTACCAGGGTGCCTGGCTGCAAATGGGCTGGCCAGCCTTGGCGCATGCCGGCCAACTCGTAAGGCACCACCAGGCTAACGGGGCCACCCCAGCTGTAACCAATCTTGAAGAGTTTCAGGGCATCACAAAAGGTATCCACCTGGGCCTGGCTGTAGTCGGGCTTGAAGATGACACTGAACAGGCCGGCAGCCCCGCCTGGCGTGTTTTGGCACAGGGCACGCCAGTGGTCGTGCCCGGGTGATGTAGGCAATGCCGGGTGCAGCACCTGGGCAAACTCGGGGCGGGTCAGGCTCCACCGGGCCAGGGCGCGGGTGGCTTCATCGTGGCTGCGATAACGCAACGGCAGGCTGGGCAGACCACGCAGCACGGCCTCGGCATCGTTGGCGGCGACCCCCAGGCCCAGCCGCATGTGGCACAGCTTGAGCTTCATGTGCAGACGCTCATCGGTGGTGATGATGCTGCCCATCAACACGTCACCGCCGCCGCTGGGGTATTTGGTCAGCGCGTGCACCGAGATGTCCACCGCCAGTGCCGGGCTGGCGCCGGGTTGCAGGTCAAACGGTGTGAACGCCAGTCCTGCGCCCCAGGTGTTGTCCAGCGCACACAAAATGCCAGCGGCCTTGCAAATACGCACCTGCTCCAGCAGGTCGGGGAACTCAAGGGTGACCGACCCGGCGGCCTCCAGCCAGATCAGACGGGTCCGGGGACTGATCTTGGCGGCCAGATCCTGCGGAGCCAGCGGGTCATAAAACCGATGACTGATGCCCCAGTGCGCCAGTTCGCCTTCGGCCAGCGCCTTGCTGGGGCCGTAGGCGTTGTCGGGAATCAGCACCTCGTCACCGCTTTGGAGCAAGGCCAGCGCCACCGTGGCAATCGCCGCCAGCCCGCTGGGTACCAGCAGGCACTGGGCACCGCCTTCCAGGGTGCACAGGCGTTCTTCGAGCGTGTAGGTGGTGGGGGTACCGTGCAGACCGTAGGTGTAGGCGCTTTTGTCTTTCCAGTCAAAATGGCGCATGGCAGCCACGCTGGGGAAAAACACGGTCGAGGCCTTGAACACACCTGGCTGCGGTGCGGCAAAACCTGCCGGCGGTGTGTAAGGGTGATGGATCAGGTCGGTGCTGGAAGCGGACATGGTGCAATGGGGCTCACAAACGAAAGGAATGGGCGGCAATCACACGGCGGCTGTCAAACGCTCCACTTCTGGATCAGTTGTTCGGGGCGCAGGCTGTCGTAGCTCTCGAACGGCTGATGAATCCAGGGGTTGGTGGGCAGGTATTCCACACAGTAGTCAGCCGCAAAAGTCGAGATCGCCTTGGTCCAGATCACGGCACTGCGCAGTTCGGTGATCGGTTTGTAGTTGCTCTTCAACTGCGCGATGACGGCATTGAGCGTGTGGCCGGAATCGGCCAGATCGTCCACCAGCAGGACTTTTCCGGCGATCTGTCCCTTGGGGGTGGTGATGTAGTGGGCAATGTCCAACTGCCCCTGCACCGTGCCTGCTTCCGAGCGGTAGGAGCTGGTGGACATGATGGCCAATGGCTTGTCAAATACGCGCGACAGGATGTCGCCCGGGCGCATGCCACCCCGTGCCAGGCACAGGATGGTGTCGAACTGCCAGCCGGATTGATGGACCTTGATGGCCAGTTTTTCGATCAGGTTGTGGTATTCGTCATAACTGACGTACAGGTGTTTGCCGTCTTCAGTCAACATGAATTTACTCCTGAAAATATAGCTAATAAGGCAATGAATACGTGGGCTAGAGGCCTATTTTTTATATAAACCGGTTGACCCGCAGGGTGACCGGTTCAATCAGCCAGAAAAGGATGACGCATCATGATGGTGTGAGCCCGGTCCGGGCTGGTGGACACGATGTGAATCGGCACGCCAGTGACCTGCTCGATACGCTGCAGATACAGGCGGGCGTTGGTGGGTAACTTGTCGTATTGCGTCACACCCACGGTGCTGTCGCTCCAGCCGGGAATCGTTTCATACACCGGTTTGCAGCGGGCAATGTCATCTGCCCCCATCGGCAAAATGTCGGTGAATTCACCGTCGAGTTCGTAGCCGGTGCACAGTTGCAGTTCTTCGAGGCCGTCGAGCACGTCGAGTTTGGTGATACACAGGCCGGTCAGGCCATTCACCTGGGCCGAACGCTTGAGCAAGGCCGCATCAAACCAGCCGCAACGGCGGCTGCGTCCGGTGGTCACGCCTTTTTCGGCACCCACGGTGCTCATGTGGTAGCCGGCTGTCCCTTCCTTCTCCCATTCCAGCTCGGTCGGGAACGGTCCACCGCCAACGCGGGTGCAGTAGGCCTTGGTGATGCCCAGCACATAGTGCAACAAGCCTGGACCGACACCAGAACCTGCAGCGGCGTTGCCGGCCACACAATTGCTGGAAGTGACAAACGGATAGGTGCCGTGGTCCACATCGAGCAGCGTGCCCTGGGCGCCTTCGAACAGCAGGTTTTCACCACGCAGGTGGGCGTCATTGAGCTCGCGCGAGACGTCCGCCATCATGGGTTTGAGCAATTCGGCATGGCGCATGGCTTCGTCATACACGGCCTGGAATTGCACTTGCCCGTCTTTCATGTAGGGTGCCAGTGTCGGACCGAAGTTGAACGCGCGGGACCCGAGGTAGGTGGTCAGCACATGGTTGTGCAAGTCCAACAGTTCACGCAGCTTGGTGGCAAAACGCTCGGGGTATTTCAGGTCCTGTACCCGCAGGGCACGACGTGCAATCTTGTCCTCATAAGCCGGACCGATGCCGCGACCGGTGGTGCCAATCTTCTCGCTGCCGCCCTGCTCCCGGGCTGCTTCACGGGCCACGTCCAAGGCCGCATGGAATGGCAGGATCAGCGGGCAGGCTTCGCTGATGCGCAGGCGCGAACGCAACTCGACCCCCACTTTTTCCAGGCCTTCAATTTCCTCGAACAGTTTGGCGGCCGACAGCACCACACCGTTGCCGATGTAACACTTGACGCCCGGGCGCATGATGCCGCTGGGAATCAGATGCAAGGCGGTTTTGACGCCGTTGATGACCAGGGTATGGCCGGCATTGTGGCCGCCCTGGAAACGCACCACACCCTGGGCGCTCTCGGTAAGCCAGTCCACCAGCTTGCCCTTGCCTTCGTCGCCCCACTGGGTACCGACGACAACCACATTACGTCCTTTGATAGCAGTCATTTTGTTTCGTTTCTCTGTCTCAGATGGCTTGCACAACCCATTGTCCGGCTACATTGAGCAGCTCGCGGTCGCAATGGAATTCATCAACTTCACTTTCATGTCCTGGCAACACGCACACCACAACTTCACCGCGTGAGCGCAAGGCCGCAATGGCTGCGGCCAGCGCGGGTTCATCACGCCAGGGGGCACGAATGGCGGCTTGCAGCGGCGCCGGGTTCACCGCACCGACCAGCGTCTTCAGATCCAGGCTGAAGCCGGCGGCGGGGCGATTGCGGCCAAAGACCGCTCCAACCTGATCGTAGCGGCCACCGCGGACCAGGGCGCCGTTGCCACCGGGCGCATACATGGCAAAACGCGCCCCCGTGTAATAGGCATACCCTTGGAGGTCAGCCAGGTCAAAGGTCACCTGGACACCGGTCAAATGCGCCGCGAGCTGCTTCAGGTTTTGCAGTGCCTCATGCACACCCGCAATGGGTGGCAAGACTTTTTCTGCCTCTTGTAACACGGTGGCATCGCCATACAGCTGAACCAGTGTCAGCAGGCCCTGACGCACCTGTGCTGGCAACTCATGGGTGAGCGTGGCCAGTTCAGGGCTGTCCTTGGCAGCGAGGGCGGCGTAAAGCGCTGCCAGTTGGGCTGCACTCAGGGACACCCCCGACAGCATGGCTTTGACGAGGCGGGCATCGGCCAGATCCACACTGGGCGCCTGCACATGGGCAGCCCGCAGACAGTCCAGCGCCAGGGTCAACACCTCGATATCGGCTTCCAGGCCGGCATGACCATAAATTTCAGCACCAAACTGCAAGGGTTCCCGGGTGGCATGGGGGGCGCCAGGCCGGGTGTGCAGGATCGGACCGCAGTAACACAGACGGGTGACGCCACTGCGGTTGAGCAGGTGGGCGTCGATTCGCGCCACCTGCGGTGTGCTGTCGGCGCGCAGTCCCATCATGCGGCCAGAGAGCTGATCCACCAGTTTGAAGGTTTGCAGATCGAGTGCTTCGCCAGCACCGGTCAACAGGGATTCAAGATGCTCCAACAGCGGTGGCATGACCAGTTCATAGCCATAACAACGCGCCGTATCCAGCAGGTCTCGACGTAATTCTTCGATGTGCCGGGCTTCAGACGGCAAGACATCGGCAATGTGATCCGGCAGGACCCAAGCAGACATGTGATTGTGGGAGGCTGTTAAAACCCGGATTTTACCGGGCGAAAGCGGCGGATTTTGTCAAACCAGCCACCAAATCAGCAGAACCCCCAGAAGCAAGCTGCACAGGCCGAAAAAACGCAACTGGCCATCGTCAAGTTGCAAAATCTGCAAAAAGGTCCTGCGCCAGGTCGCTGGTGACACGAAAGGCATGAAGCCCTCAATGAGCAGCACCAGTGCCATGGCCAGCCAGAAAGTGGTACTGTTCAACCCCTCTTGCATGGCTATTTTTTGCCACCAGTGGTTGCTGGCGGGGTATTGCCACGCAGGACCTTGAAGAAGTCGGAACTGCTTGGGTCAACCACCATGACGTCGCTCTTCTTGGCGAAAGTGGCCTTGTAGGCATCCAGACTACGGTAGAACTGGGCAAACTGCGGGTCACGGCCAAAAGCCTCCGCGTAGGTGCGGGCCGCTTCGGCATCACCCTCCCCCTTGATCTTCTGGGCGTCACGGTAGGCATTGGCCACGGTCACTTCGCGTTGGCGATCAGCGTCGGCGCGGATTTTTTCGCCTTCGGCTGCACCAGTGGAGCGCAACTCATTGGCCACACGCTTGCGTTCGGCTTCCATCCGGCGGTAGACCGACTCGGTGATGGCATCCACATAGTCCACCCGGGTGATGCGCACGTCAATCACATCCACACCCCAAGGTTTGGCGCCACGAACCTGGCTGAGCACTTCCTTCTTGACGTCCTCCATCAAGGCTTCGCGTTTGGCCGAGAGCAGTTCCTTCACCGTGCGTTTGTTGATTTCTTCCTGAAAGGCATTACGTACCACGCGGTTAAGCTGGCTGGCACCCGCTGCTTCGGTGGTGCCGACATTGCGAATGTATTCGGAGGGTTCGGAAATGCGCCAGCGCACATACCAGTCAATCACCACCCGCTGCTTTTCGGCGGTCAGCACCGGTTCGTTGTCGGAACTGTCGAGGGTCAACAGGCGTTTGTCAATGTAAGACACATTCTGGAATGGCGGTGGCAACTTGAAGTTCAGGCCTGGTTCGGTGATGACTTCCTTGATCTGCCCCAAGGCAAAGACCACGCCAAACTGCCGCTGATCCACTACAAACAGTGTGGAGCTGGCCAACGCCAGTACCACCAGCAAACTCGAAAAAATAAAACCTAAGCGATTCATGGGGTGGCTCCTAGCGGGTTTCGCGGGTGCGAGCGCGCGCGGCATCTCGGGCACGGGCATCGACAGTCGCAGCGGCGTCAGTGGCCGGACTGCCCGGTGGGACTGCTGGCACTGGTGTGGCGGCGGCGGGGGTGTCCTGGGACGACTGCCCTGTCATTTGAATGATTTTGTCCAGCGGCAGGTAGAGCAAATTGGACCCCTGTTTGGAGTCCACCATGACCTTGGTCACATTGCTGTAGATTTGCTGCATGGTGTCGATGTACATGCGATCACGCGTCACCTGCGGTGCCTTTTGGTACTCTGCCAGCACTGACTTGAAGCGCTGCGAATCACCTTGTGCCTGGGCGACGATACGTGCCTTGTAAGCGTCTGCTTCTTCTTTCAAACGTGAAGCAGCACCAACGGCACGCGGTATCACGTCATTGGCGTAGGCTTGGGCTTCGTTTTTGGCCCGTTCACGCTCCTGACCAGCCTTAAGCACGTCGTCAAAAGCCGCCTGCACCTGTTCCGGTGGCCGAACACCGCCCTGCTGCAGGTTGATCCCCACCACTTCAATGCCTACCTTGTAACGGTCAAGAATTTTTTGCGTCAGGGCCCGCACACGGGGGGCGATCTGGTCACGTTCCTCAGACAAGGCGCTGTCCATGCGCATCTTGCCAACCACCTCGCGCACGGCAGTTTCAGCGGCCTGCACCACGGCTTCTTCCGGGTTACGGCTCTCAAACAAAAAGGCCCTGGCGTCATTGAGACGGTATTGCACCGCGAATTTGATTTCGACAATGTTTTCGTCTTCAGTCAGCATGGCGGATTCACGCAGGCCCGTAGCCTTGATGATGGTGTCACGCCCGACATCCTTGGAACGGATTTGTGTCACGAACACCAGCTCATGACGTTGAATCGGGTACGGCAGGCGCCAGTTGAAGCCAGCACCCACGGTGGAGTTGTATTTGCCAAACTGGGTGATGACAGCCTGCTGACCTTCCTGAACGATGAAAAAGCCGGTTCCCAGCCAGATCAGGGCCGCCACGCCAACAATCAAACCCGCCCCGATGCCGGCATTTTTCATGTCGGGTTGAAAGCCGCCCGAACTCCCGTTGCCACCACCGCCAGCGTCGCCCCCCGGTGGCGTACCGCGGCCTGTCGGTTTCACATTACCGAAAAGACCACCGAGCTTGCGATTGAAATCACGCCAGAGTTCGTCCAGATCTGGAGGCCCCTGGTTGGCGCCACCTCGGGGCCGGCGATCTTCGTTGCCACGCGGCGGCTCAGCGCCGTTGCCTGACGGACGCTCGGCATCACCACCGGTGTTGTCGGCTGGCTTGTCGTCGCCGCGACCCCAGCGAGGGTCGTTGAGGTTGAACATCCCTCTCAGGCGCTGCGGCAGAAGTGCCAGACTAAAGGTAGGTAATTGAAGTTTCATCGGATCAGCTCTTGTCTAACAGATGGCGATTGTGCCGAATCAGGTGTCAGCCTCATGGCTTTCAGGGAAATGGGTTGCCACTGAAGTTGGGTAACGGGTCATGACTGCATCCGCCAGAAGCTGACGCAGCACAACCAGGCCTTCACCGTCTTTGGCGCTCAAAAAAACCCGTGGTGTCGGTTTGCCATCAAGCTCGTAGCTATCTTGCATGACGGTTGGTCGACATTCTGCCGCGACAGCATCAAGTTTATTGAATACCAATACTTGTGGGATATCACCGGCACCAATTTCCTTGAGTACCCGCTGCACCTCGGCGATTTGGTTCAGGTGATTTTCACTGGAAAAATCGACCACATGCAGCAGCAAGTCAGCGTCCACGGCCTCCTGTAGGGTGGCTTGAAATGCATCAATCAAGCCATGCGGCAGATCACGAATGAAGCCAACCGTGTCAGACAGGGAAATCAGGCGGCCGATATCACCCAAATAAAGTTGACGGGTGGTGGTGTCCAGTGTGGCGAACAATTGATCTGCTGCATAGGCCCGCGCTTTGACCAATGCGTTGAACAGGGTGGACTTGCCCGCGTTGGTATATCCCACTAGCGAGATGCTGAAAGCCTCTCGGCGGTCACGCTGGCGGCGCTGGGTGTTTCGCTGGCGCTTGACTTTGCTCAAGCGTTCTTTGATGCGCTTGATGTTGTCACCAATCATCCGGCGGTCAAGTTCAATCTGAGTTTCACCAGGACCACCACGCATGCCGATGCCGCCGCTTTGCCGCTCCAGGTGCGACCAACGGCGCACCAGCCGGGTACTCAGGTATTGCAGCCGCGCCAGTTCAACTTGAAGCTTGCCCTCATGACTGCGGGCGCGCTGGGCAAAAATTTCAAGAATCAGCAAGGTGCGGTCATTGACCGGCAAGCCCAGATGACGTTCCAGGTTACGCTGTTGTGCCGGGCTGAGGCTTTGATCAAACAAAATTTCCTGCACACCCATCTGTTCCGCAAGCAACTTGATTTCGTCAGCTTTACCACTGCCAATGAACAAGGCAGCGTCAGGTGCCCGGCGCTTGCAAGTGACTCGCGCTACAGGTTTCAGCCCCGCCGTTTCAGCCAGCAAACCGAGCTCTTCGAGCTCGGCATCAAAGTGGGGAAGTCCAAAGTCAACCCCCACCAGCAAAGTGGGGGCTTTGTTCAATTCAGGCGGCGGCAGGCTGGTCACCCTCTGTTGCGGAGAAATTCACGGCACGTCCCGGCACAATGGTCGAAATGGCATGTTTGTAAACCATCTGGGTGACGGTATTACGCAACAACACCACATACTGATCAAAGGACTCGATTTGGCCTTGAAGCTTGATCCCGTTAACGAGATAGATGGAGACAGGCACATGCTCTCGACGCAGTGTATTGAGAAATGGATCCTGTAAGAGTTGGCCTTTGTTACTCACGATATTCTCCGTGTTCGGATAATTGACGAAGCGGCCACGATACCACAGACATGTGCCACATTAGCGCCAGATATTGCGAAACTCACAAACTATTTGTCGTCATGCCTGATCACCAGCGCCTATTCAGCCTTGTCGGCAAAAGGATTGGTCGAGGTTTTCATTTCAATCCGCAACGGCGTTCCCACCAAGTCAAATTCTTTGCGGAAGCGCCCTTCAAGATAACGTTTGTAAGCATCCGTGACGTGTTCCAGCGAATTGCCATGGATCACGATAACGGGTGGATTCATGCCACCTTGGTGAGCGTAACGCAACTTAGGGCGGAACATGCCAGCGCGTTGAGGACTTTGGAATTGCACTGATTCCAGCAGCAGGCGTGTCAGCACTGGTGTTGACATTTTGCAGGTGGCGGCTTTGTAGGCCTGAGCAATCGACGTCCACAACGGCCCCAAACCTTGGCGCTTTTTGGCCGAAATCAAATGCAGATTGGCAAATTTGAGGAAAGCCAGACGCGTTTCGATAGACCGTTTCACCAGTTCCCGTTGATATTCGTCGACGGCATCCCATTTGTTGACAGCAAGCACCACTGCCCTGCCGTTCTCAAGGATATAGCCAGCGATATGAGCATCCTGATCGGTGACTCCCTGGGTGGCGTCAATCAGCAGCAAAACCACATGGGCTGATTCGATGGCTTGTAAGGTTTTAACGACCGAGAATTTTTCAATCGCTTCAAAAACTTTGCCTTTGCGGCGCAAACCGGCCGTGTCGATCAACTCAAATTTCTGACCATTCCGCTCAAAAGGAACCGCAATGGCATCTCGGGTGGTTCCCGGCATGTCAAATGCCACCAATCGTTCTTCGCCGAGCCACACATTGATCAGGGTTGACTTCCCGACGTTTGGGCGACCCGCTACAGCCAGCTTGATGACGCCAGGCTCCGCCTGTTCGTTTTCCTCGTCTGCCTCTTGAAGGTTCAACGGTGCCAGGGCAAGATCAATCAGGGAACGGATACCTTGGCCGTGAGCGGCTGAAACTGGATGGACTTCACCCAGCCCCAATTCGTAGAACTCCACCAACTGGACACCTTCACGCATGCCCTCGGCCTTGTTCGCGACCAAGAGGCAGGGTTTGCCCAATCGCCGCAGGTAATTCGCGATGTCATGGTCCTGGGCCGAAACACCACCACGCGCATCCACCACAAAAATAACCACGTCCGCCTCGGCGACGGCCTGCCGGGTCTGCTTGGCCATTTCTTTGTAAATGCCGCTTGATGCATCAGGTTCGAAGCCTCCGGTGTCGATCACGATGAATTCGTGACCGCCCTGCTTACCATTGCCGTAATGGCGATCACGGGTCAAGCCCGAAAAATCAGCCACGATGGCATCACGTGATTTGGTCAGCCGATTAAACAGCGTTGATTTACCCACATTGGGGCGGCCCACCAGAGCCAATACGGGTTTCATGATGATTTGTCTGCCAATGGGGCGGGTTTATTCGGGCTGAAAGCCAAACACACCACCGTTACGGGTTATTGCAACCAAGGTTCCCCCGGCCAGCACCGGGGTGACTGAAATGGCTGACCCGTCGGTGCTGAGACGGGTCAGAGGCGAGCCGTCCGCCCGGGACAAAAAGTGAATCAAGCCGGTTTCATCACCCACAACAACCGAGCGCCCAAGTGCCAGTGGTGTACTCAACTGGCGATAACGCAGCCGATCTGAAGTCCACACGGATCCACCATCAGCAAGCCCCCAGGCGATCATGCGGCCATCCCCTTCGACACCATAAATCTGTTTGTCATCGCCATGCAGACCCACCACGCCGGACGCTGCTTGCTTCCAGACAACACTGCCACGCGTTGTATTGACACACCCGATGGCAGCCTGAAACGCGCGGGCACAGATTACATGGCCATCACGGGTAACGCCTGCAACCAGATCCACCAAGCGCTCAATATCGTTGGTACCACGCGGAGTGGCAATCGGTGCATCCCATTGCACATTGCCGTTCAAAGGATTGAATCCCACCAACCGGCCAGCCAGTCCAACCACCAGGGTATTGTTGACTGCGATCATGACGCCTGCCTGGCGTAACACCAAGGCTTCGCCAGGTCGTTGATTGGACCAAAGTTTTTTACCTGAACGGGCGTCAAAAGCGCTGACCCCACGGTCGGCACCCAAAACAAAGACACGCTCCCCTGCAACCAGCGGTGCAGTAAAGACTTGACTGGTCAAACGTGTACGCCACAGCTCCCGCGCACCCTCCAAGGTCACCAGTTCGTTGTCACGTGTGACAACCGCCGCATATCGCCCATCACTGCCAACACCTGCGGCAATACGCGCACCAATGTGAGTGCGCCACAAGGCTGCACCAGTAGCTGCATTCAGGGAAATGACGGCGCCATCCGAACCTGCCAACGTGATGCTATTGCCTGTAACAGGCACTGAAAGCGGAAAATCAATCACACCAATTTGACTAGTCCAAACAGACCGCACGCCCAAGAGAGCCGGGTTGGGTCCCAGGTCCGCCGGCTTGGGGACACTTGGTCCGCTGGCACAGGCTACCAATCCCCAAATAGCAAGCGCGCTCAAGCTGAGCTTACACCACCGATGAACACCAGCAATTGTCACCATGTCTTACTTTCCACTCGCCGCCACAACTGGGGCATTCTGCTGCAGATCAATACCCAACGCATTGAGTTTGACTTCAACCAAACGCCGATATTCGGCACGCTGATCAAACAGGCGGTAGGCCTTCTGATATTCGACCGCAGCCTGAGCCTTGTTACCCTGCAACAGCAGAACATCACCTTTTCGATCAGCCACCAAAGCTTCAAATCCGGCTGGAAAGGTTCCAGACAGTTGGCTGATGGCACTGTTATAGTTCTTGGCGTCCAGCAGGATGCCTGCGAGCCTGAGTTTGGCGATCGCCTGATAGCCAGGATCCGTTGACTTTTCGGCCACCCAAGTCAATGCCGACTTGGCGGCATCCATCTTGCCTGCCGTCATATATTGTTTGGCCACCAGCAGCCCGGATTGCTGTGCATAGGTCGTAGCGGCGAAACGCTCCTTCATATCAGCAAAAACACGGTCAATTTTTGTCGCGTCACCCGATTGAATCGAACGCTCAACTTCATCAAACAACGCTGCGGCCTGGTTGGCCTGATTGCGCTGCCAATACTGATAAAAATTCCAGCTGGCAAAAGCGGCCAGAATGACAATCAGAGCCCACGTGATGGCGTTGCCATACTGCTTCCAGAAATGCTTGATTTGATCAAGCTGCTCTTGTTCTTCAAGATCCAAATGATTTGCCATGTCGTGATTCTGTTAAAGGGGAGATTGTAGGGTTGCGGCCCATGAGGCTAGACTTGCCAGCGGCTGTGTCACCTGTTGGGCTGCTGCGTCACGCAAGGGTTTGATTGTGACCCGCTGCGCCTTGATTTCATCAGCCCCGAAAATGAGGGCATAACGTGCACCACTGGTATCTGCCCGCTTGAATTGGCTTTTCATGCTACCCATGCCATCGGGTGAGCTCGTGTGCATCTGAACACTGACGCCTGCAGTGCGCAAGGTATGCAAGACACCCATGATCAGGGGCATGGCAGTTGGGTCTGTGATGATGGCATAGGCATCAAGCCGGGGCTCCGTGCCGGTTAATCCCGAGGCTTTGGCCAGTTCCAGTACTCGGTCAACACCCAGCGCCCAGCCTACCGCGGGTGTGGATTTCCCCCCCAGTTGCTCGAACAGGTAATCATATCGACCTCCGGCACAGACTGTGCCTTGTGACCCAAGACGGTCTGTGACGAATTCAAAAACCGTGAGGTTGTAATAATCCATGCCGCGTACCAGCCGAGGATTGACCGTGTAGGCCACGCCATTGGTTTCCAGAATGGATTTCAAGGTATTGAAGTGAGCCAGCGAAGCTTCTCCCAGGAAATCGAGCAACTTGGGAGCGGCATTGACAATCGATTGCATGTGTGGATTTTTGGTATCCAGAATGCGTAACGGATTGCTGTAGAGGCGACGGCGTGCATCTTCATCCAGTGCATCACTGTGTTGTTCAAAATGAGCAATCAGCGCTTGCCGGTGGGCCAGACGCTCCTGTGGCTGCCCAAGGCTGTTGAGTTCCAGACGAACATCACGCAGGCCAATTTCAGCCCACAATGCAGATGCCATCAAGATCAATTCAGCATCCACCTCGGCACCGGGAAACCCAAGGGCTTCTGCACCAATCTGGTCAAACTGACGGTAACGTCCTTTCTGTGGGCGCTCATGCCGAAACATCGGCCCCATGTAGTACAGCCGCTTGCCACCGTCATACAGCAGACTGTGTTCGAGGGCAGCACGGACCACCCCAGCAGTTGCCTCAGGGCGAAGAGTGAGTGAGTCGCCGTTAAGTCGATCCTCAAAACAATACATTTCCTTCTCGACAATATCCGTCACCTGCCCCAAACCACGAACAAACAGAGGTGTTCGTTCAACAATGGGAGTGCGGATGTTCCGATAAGCAAAACGGGCCATCAACTGGCGTACCTTGGCTTCGAACCATTCAACAAGAGCGGAGTCCGGCGGCAACAGGTCATTCATGCCTTTGACGCCAGTCAGTTTGCCAGCTTGGGGCAGGATTACTTTTTCATTCATGGATTTGTGTATTAGGCTTTGGTGGCGCCAAGTCCGCCAAAACGTTTCTCAACATAGTTTTCAACAATGACCTGAAACTCCTGCGCGATGGCATCACCACGCAGAGTCATGCGTTTCTCGCCATCAATAAAGACCGGGGCTGCAGGTGCTTCACCGGTTCCAGGAAGACTGATTCCGATATCTGCGTGCTTGCTTTCCCCAGGTCCGTTGACGATGCAACCCATCACGGCTACTTTCATTTTTTCTACACCAGGATATTTGTTGCGCCATACCGGCATCTGGGCCCGCAAAAAAGCCTCAATCTGCTGGGTGAGTTCTTGGAACGTGGTACTGGTGGTGCGCCCACAACCCGGACAGGCAGTCACACTGGGAACAAATGAACGCAATTCGAGTGCCTGAAGTATCTCAGCGGCAATGACCACCTCCTGGGTACGTGACTCTCCTGGCTGTGGCGTCAAGGAAACACGGATGGTGTCACCTATCCCTTCCTGCAACAACACGGATAAGGCGGCAGCAGATGCAACAGCACCTTTGACCCCCATACCTGCTTCAGTCAACCCCAGATGCAGGGCATAGTCGCACCGCCGAGAGAGTTCTCGATACACGGAAATCAGGTCCTGAACTCCGCTGACTTTGCAGGACAAAATGATCTGATCCGGATTCATGCCCAGTTCAACAGCCTGTTGAGCAGACTGGATAGCGGAGGAGATCAAGGCCTCATACATGACGGGTTTGGCATCCCAGGGTACTGCCCGACGGCTGTTTTGATCCATCAGATCGGCCAACAACTCCTGGTCAAGGCTGCCCCAGTTGACACCAATACGTACTGGCTTGTTCCAGCGTATAGCCGCTTCGATCATCAAGCCGAATTGCCGGTCACGTTTATCACCCTTGCCCACATTGCCTGGGTTGATCCGGTACTTGGAGAGAGTTTGCGCACATTCTGGATAATCTGTCAGCAAACGATGCCCGTTGTAGTGAAAATCACCGATCAGCGGAACATCGACACCCATACGATCAAGTTGGGCTCGAATATGGGGAACAGCTTGCGCAGCCTCCGGCGTATTGACCGTCAGACGCACCATCTCCGAGCCTGCTAAAGCCAGCGCTTTGATCTGGATAGCAGTACCAATGACATCCACCGTGTCCGTATTCGTCATCGATTGCACGCGTACGGGGGCATTGCCCCCTACCGTGACAAGACGACTTCCCCAGGCCACGGTTGCCTGGCGAGTCTTTCGGGACATCGCACTCGCGGATGCCACCGGCGTTGATCTCTCCATTACTTCACCTCAAATCGGGCCACGTTGTCCTTGGTCACAGCGGTCAGTTCCATTGGCTTTCCCCGCACGGTGACTGAAATCAGGTCGGCCCGCCCCAGTACCACAGTCAATGGCAGCGGACCGGACACCTGCAAAACATCGCCGTCTGCGGTGGTTTTCCGCAACAGGGTCGCACCCCTGGCATCGGTGACCTCCACCCATGAAGCGCCGCGAGCCTGCAAGGAAAGCACCTGCAGTTCCTGCTGGGGGAGCGCCATGGCGGTACTTGATGCAGAAACAGGAGCAACCGTTGGCATGGCACTGGTCTGATTGGCTGCGGCAATGTTCACCACAGGGACGGTCGATGGGAGCGAAGCGGACGAAGGTTCAGCCATCGACGAAGCTGCAACAGCCGACACAGGGGTATTCTGTGATGATGAGCTCATCGGCATGTTCAGTCCCCCTGTATCGGGCTCATGAATGACCAACTTGGCATTGTCCGTTGTCATCTTGGATGGCCAGAATAATAAAACGCCAATGGCCAGCAGGAAAAACAGGACGCCCAAGCCCACTGGACTTTTCAGTTGCGTCAACAGGGCATGATGCGCCCCCCCACCTGCTGGTGTAAACGTTGTATTCAAACCAGCTTCGTCGGTCTTGATTTGTGGAGCTTGCAATTGTGGCAAGGCTGCCATGACCGGGGCTGGATCGAGCTTCAACGTTCGACAAACGCTCAATGCCAGCGCTCGCACAAACACAAGGTCAGGCAGCAGTTCCAAGCGGTCAGCTTCCAGGGCCTCCAGCTTTTTGACAGACACTTTCAGGGCAACCGCCAAGGCTGCGATATGTAAACCTTGCGCCTCTCGTGCCTCACGCAACATGGCACCAGGGAGTGCCCGCATGGTTACACCAGATCCAGATGCTGCCGTACCCGTTTCAGCGCTCTCCTGGGTTGGCTCAATCATCAAATGCTCCGCGTTGATACGATGTCGCTTCCGGTGATTGGGGGAAACGTTTGACCAATTGGGTAGCCAGTTGTGTCATGGCCTCCAGATCTGCCAAACGACGCTCAATTTTGATGCCCAACCAAAGTGTTTCTGCATTGGCCAGCTCGGTGTTATTCAGCCGGCGGATGTAAAACCGTGCACGGGTGTAGTCTTTTTTCTGATAAAGCACTGTGGCCAGATTAAAGCCAGTGACCGGATTGGCCGCATCATATTCATAAGACTTGATCAGGCTTGCCTCAGCTTCCAGCAAGGAACCGGCTTTCATCTGACATAAACCTTGTGCCATATAGGTTTTGGCACGCTCGCCATAAAGCGGATTTGCCAGAGCTTGCGTGAAAAAATTCACGGCTTGCGGATATTGACCATTCTGGCATTTCAACCAACCCAGATTGTGCAAGACATTACTGTCCCGTGGCCTGATCGACAAAGCTTTGTTGAAGCTGTCCTCCGCCACGGCGTAATCGTTCAAGCGCATGTATATCAATCCACGCAAACTGAAAGCATCAGAGTACGTCGGATCTGCCGCAATTGCCTGCTTGATTTCATCCAAGGCAATCGTGGTTTTTCCCTGTTCAAAATAACCCAGTGCCAACTCTACCCGGATGCGCGCACGTTTGCGTTCGGCCGATTCATCCGAATCAGTCAATATCTCACCTCGTCCATTGTCCGCACCCGGCACACCCAGTTGATTGGCACAGCCACCCAAATGCCAACAGACCATCAACATCATGGCCGTAAAAACAAAGCCCGGATGCAGCATCATCTTGATCGCGGGATTGGCAATCATGGTCTTAAATTTTCGTAACATTCTCGACGTGCCTGTCAACAGGCTTGATGGCAATGGTACGTTGACGTGCCATCCGCTCGCCAACTTTGGTGCGGTCTTTGACATCGCCGGCTAATTGTCCACACGCGGCATCGATGTCGTCACCGCGTGTTTTGCGAATTGTGGTGGTAATACCAGCACCATTCAGTATCTGGGCGAACTCTAAAACCCGTTTCTGTGGTGAACGCAGTAAACCCGAAGCTGGGAAAGGGTTGAAAGGGATCAAATTAAATTTGCACCAAGGAGCGGATGAGTATTTCTGAACCATCTGAACAATTTCATGCGCATGTTCTGCCTGGTCATTTACCCCATCAAGCATGCAATATTCAAATGTCAGGAAGTCTCTCGGCGCATGGGTCAAATAGCGCCTGCAGGCTGGCAACAATTCCTCCAAGGGGTATTTGATATTGAGTGGCACCAAGTGATCTCGCAGGGCATTATTCGGGGCATGTAAGGAAACAGCCAGTGCAACGGGACAGTCCTGTCCGAGCATGTCCATCTTGGGGATCACGCCGGAGGTGGATACCGTCACCCGTCGTCTCGATAAACCATAGCCATGATCATCAAGCATGATCCGCAGGGCCGGGATCAGCGCTGCATAGTTCTGCAGCGGCTCCCCCATTCCCATCATCACAACGTTGGAAATAATTCTTTCGTCACGTTGAAGATGCCGGCGCAAAAAATGCTCAGCAAACCACAATTGCGCAACGATCTCTCCAGTAGTCAGATTGCGGCTAAATCCCTGATGACCGGTTGAGCAAAACCGGCAACCCATGGCACATCCTGCTTGCGAAGAAACACATAGAGTGCCACGATCGTCCTCGGGTATGAAAACCGTTTCAACGGCATTGCCTCCACCCACATCAAACAGCCATTTGATGGTGCCGTCTGCAGAGATGTGCTGTGAGACGACGTCGAGCGCCTTGACATATGCCACACCCTTGAGCTTCTCGCGCAAGGATTTGGCCAAATCACTCATATCGTCAAAGTGAGCACAGCCTCTCTGATGAATCCAACGAAACAACTGCACGGCTCGAAAGCGTTTTTCGCCAAGCCGCTCACAAAAAGCGGCCAAACTCTCGAGGTCATAGTCGAGCAGATTGACCGTCATGATAGTGATCAGCGTGAATAAACGTTCATACCCGGGAAGAAGAAGCTCACTTCAACAGCAGCTGTTTCAGCGGCATCCGATCCGTGTACGGCGTTGGCGTCGATGCTGTCGGCAAAATCTGCACGAATGGTGCCAGGAGCCGCCTTCTTGGGATCAGTAGCCCCCATCAGATCGCGATTTTTCTGGATGGCGTTCTCACCTTCGAGAGCCTGAATCATGACCGGACCAGAAACCATGAAGTCCACCAGATCCTTGAAAAAAGGACGCGCTTTGTGCACAGCATAAAAAGCCTCCGCCTCTCCGCGGGAAAGATGGGCCATTTTTGCGGCCACAATCTTGAGGCCAGCGGCTTCAAAACGGGCATAGATCTGACCAATGACGTTCTTGGCAACAGCGTCGGGTTTGATGATAGAGAGAGTACGTTCGATAGCCATAAGTTTTCCTAGTCGATGAAAAAAATCTTGACAATTCAGTCAAAGCTCTTGATGTTAACCTGAACCAGATGGTTGTTGAGCCACTTGGGCCGAATTCACCTGAATGACAAGTCCAGCTACCCTGAGAAGGAAGGATCACCTGCTGCGACCACCTGCCCGGCGCGCGGCACCACTGACCCGCTTTTTGCCAGCTTCCTGGCGCTGTCTTGAAAAACTGTCGGCACCAATGTAGCCCATTGAGGTCTTCATCGGATCAGGCTGACTTGCCGCAGCCGATCCCGGTCGTGCCGGCCGCTGGTTGCGTCGTCCGGCCTGGTTTTTTCCTCCTGGTGATGAGCCGGGTACGCGCGCCCTGCCCGGCATGCCATCTGCCGCTGATCGTTCAGCCCGGTCATTCTGAACCTGAGCATGTGCAGCCCGAGTCAGCAATCGAATATCTGCCTCATCCAGCTCCACCCAGGCACCACGCCTGAGGCCACGCGGTAGCACCATGGAGCCATATCGAATGCGAATCAACCGGCTGACGGCATGCCCCACAGACTCCAGCATCCGACGCACTTCGCGATTGCGCCCTTCGGAGATGGTCACCCGATACCAGCAGTTTGACCCTTCCCCACCGCCGTCCTCAATGGACCCAAATTGCGCCTTGCCATCGTCCAGCTGGACACCATCGAGCAACTTCTGCTTCTCGTCCTGGCTGAGTGCGCCCAGCACGCGCACGGCATACTCCCGCTCGAGGCCAAAGCGGGGGTGCATCAGGTTGTTGGCCAGCTCCCCTGAGCTGGTAAACAGCAGCAGTCCCTCTGTATTCAAATCCAGACGTCCAACCGATTGCCATTTTCCCTGGAACAATTTGGGTAACTTGCGAAAAACAGTTGGCCGGTTCTGCGGATCATCGTGACTGACCACTTCGCCCGCAGGCTTGTGGTAGGCAATCACTCTGGCTGGGGGGGGCGCAATCCTGAAACGGATGGGTTTGCCATTGACCTTGACGTGATCACCAAATTGAACTCGCTGCCCAATATGTGCAGGCTCGTTATTGACAGTGATGCGGCCCTCAAGAATGAGTTGCTCCATTTCAAGACGAGATCCCATACCCGCCTGGGCCAGCACTTTATGCAGCTTGGGGGACTCAGGCTGAGGTGGCAGAACCCGTTTCAGGGAAACCGTTTCCGGCTTGTTTTCCTCGGCATCAAACCGACCAGAAACAACATCTTCGAAACGGATGGCATCGGAAATGACTTCGGTGGCAGACGACTCAGCAGGTGGTTTTGTCATTGTGGGTCCTTTTGAGGTTCAGCTTCAGAATAGGGTGGAAAGACTGGCGCTTCTTCAGACCAGTCCAATTCAGCGGTTTTGGACATCGCAGCGACGTTGTCTCCAAGAAGGTCCGACACCGATTCCGCCAGCATGGGCAATTCATCAGCCATACCCGATTCAAAGGCATCCAATGGACTCATGGACGACTCCAGTAACGGCAGTTGATCCAGCGAATTCAGTCCCAAATCATCCAGAAAATGGCGGGTAGTGGCAAACAAGGCAGGACGACCAACCGTGTCGCGGTGACCAATAACCTCAATCCATCCCCGATCTTCCAGTTGTCTGAGCGTGAGCGAGTTCACAGTCACCCCGCGAATGTCCTCGATATCACCACGGGTCACTGGCTGTTTATACGCAATGATGGCCAGCGTCTCCAGTGTTGCTCTGGCATAACGGGGCGGTTTCTCTGGATGCAGGCGGTCCAGGTAAACCCGCATCTCTGGTCGACTTTGAAAACGCCAGCCGTTGGCCACAGTGACAAGTTCCACGCCACGCTGAGACCACTCCTGCTGCAACTCGGACAAAATGAGTCGGACGGAGTCCGCGCTCAACTCATCACCCAGCAAGGTGCGCATGTCGCGCAGCGGCATGGGTTGCTGGGCACAAATCAATGCAGTTTCCAGGATGCGCTTGGCATCCGACGTGTTCATGGTTGTCAAGTTCCGGTCAAAACACCCATTGGGGGTTGGAAAAAAATAAGGCTAGGAGACGTGATGAAGACCGACAAGAACATCGGTGCCACGCAAAAAAACCAACTGTAGAGCGGTTTAAAAAGATGCCCAATTGTACTTGAGCCCCCAGCATTCGAGTGCAGCTGCAAAATCGACGGGTGGCTTGGCCTCAAAAATCATGGGCTGAGAGGTGACAGGATGCACCAGTGCCAGTCTTGCAGCATGTAGTGCCTGCCTTTGCATGCCTGCGGCCAGGGCACCACCGTAGACCAAATCAGCAACCAGGGGGTGTCCAATGGATGCCATGTGAACCCTGATCTGGTGCGTTCTGCCAGTGTGCAGGGTGCACTTGACCAGACAGCCCAAAGGGCCATTGGCCAAACATTCAAGGTCGGTCTGGGCCAGTTTGCCTGAATGCTGGTTCAAATCCACCACCGCCATGCGGAGTCGGTTCCCCGGATCCCGTCCGACGGGAGCATCCACATGCCGCTGCGGTGCGCCGTACCACGTGCCATGCGCCAAAGCCAGATACTGACGCTTCACCGTGCGTGCTGCAATGGCTTGTACCAATGCCTCCATCACGGCCCGGCTGCGGGCCACCACCATCAGGCCACTGGTGTCCTTGTCAAGCCGGTGCACAATGCCAGCGCGCGGCAAATTGAAGGCTTGTGCATCAAAACCCAACAAACCATTCATCAAGGTGCCGCTCCAGTTGCCAGGCGCTGGATGAACCACCATGCCGGCAGGCTTGTTGACCACCAGCAAGTGCTCATCCTGGTAGACCAGATCCAGCGGGAAGGACTCTGCCTTGAAGGCCTGGCTTTGCGGCGTTGGCCTCAGTTCGATCTGCCCGCTGTCCGATGCCTTGACTTTGAAAGACGCCTTACCGATGACCCTGCCGTTCACCGAGACGCTGCCAAGCTCGATAAGCTGCTGCAAATAATTGCGGGAGAATTCGGGCACCAGATCGGCCAGCGCCCGGTCGAGCCGGGCACCGTGGTGCTCCGAACTGAATGACAATGTTCTGAGCTCTACCTCGGGGCCAGTGTCCTCAGCGGCTTCGGCCTCCGTCAACGCAGGGGTGACCGATATAATTGGTGAGGTATTTTTCAAGAAAGTTGTCCTACATGCCTGATGCCAAATTATCTGCTGTCCGCGCCTGGTCTTTGGCTTGTGGCGTTCTGTTGTTGGGGGCGTGTTCTTCCAAGCCGGTGGACCCCACCGCAGGATGGAGTCCAAACAAGATTTATGCCGAGGCCAAGGATGAACTGAAATCGGGGAGTTACGACAAAGCCGTTCCCCTGTTTGAGAAACTCGAAGGTCGCGCAGCGGGTACTCCCCTGGCGCAACAAGCGCAACTCGACAAGGCCTACGCTCATTACAAAAATGGCGATCCTGCGCTGGCCATCGCCACACTGGACCGGTTCATGAAGTTGCACCCGGCCAGTACAGCCATTGATTACGCGCTGTACCTCAAGGGGATCGTCAACTTCAACGATGATCTGGGCCTCTTTTCAGCAATCACCAGCCAGGATTTGTCTGAGCGGGATCAGAAAGCTGCCAAAGAATCATTTGAGGCATTCAAGGAACTCGTGACCCGATTTCCGGCTTCACGCTACACGCCTGATGCGAGTGCACGCATGAATTACATCGTGAACTCGCTGGCTCAGTCGGAAGTCCATGTGGCACGCTACTACTACCAGCGTGGCGCTTATCTGGCAGCCGTCAACCGGGCTCAAACCGCCGTCAGTGACTATCAAGGTGTACCAGCGCTGGAGGAAGCCTTGTTCATCATGATGCAGTCCTATGACGCACTGAAGATGACGCAGATGCGTGATGACACACGACGTGTACTGGAAAAAAACTTTCCCCAGACCTCTTATCTGACGCTCGGATTCAAGACCAAAACCCAGCCCTGGTGGAAACTCTGGTAAGGGCATGAGCATCAAGGGCTATCGGCTTTCTGCGGCAACGGGTATCCACAAGGGCGACCGGGATTACCAGCAAGACCAGGTTTGTCTGATCAGCCATCCCCGGGCCAAAGGCTGTGTGATGGCCGTGGTGGCAGATGGCATGGGTGGGCGTAGCGGTGGGCGAAAAGCGTCTGACCAGGTCATGATGACCGCCAGACAGCTGTTCGAGCGTTACGCTCCGGCCACGGATGATCCGCTAGCCACGCTGAAACAGCTGGTTCTGGAAGCTCACATGGTGATCAAGCTGACAGCCATTTCATCCGAGGAAGAGCCACACAGCACGATTGCCTTGTTTCTAATCAATCCGGATGGCAGTTGCCATTGGGTGCACGCGGGGGACTCACGGATTTACCATTTTCGTGGGAACCAGTTGGTCACACGGACCAAGGACCATTCCTACGTCCAGACCCTGGTCAACCAAGGTGAAATCACACCGGAGCAGGCCAATTTCCATCCCCAGGCCAATATTCTGATGAGTTGTCTGGGGACAGAAAAAGAGCCACCGCTGGAGCACCATTTCATTCTGAAATTGCAGCCTGGTGACACGCTGATGGCTTGCAGTGACGGGGTGTGGCACTACTTCACGGATATGGAGCTGGGCTCGGTTCTGTCGAACCTGTCGCCGCGTGATGCCAGTGAATTCCTGATCGACAAGGCCCGTGCCAGAGCCAAAGGTGGTGGGGACAACTTGTCACTGGCCATTGTCAAGCTGGAGTCTCTGAACGCCTGAAGAGCAGGCAGGCCACCCTGCCCCGCTTATTTGGCCAGCGTTTTTGGCTCAGCTTGTCGCTGTATTGCTCCCTGCTGCTGCTCTGACACCTTGTTTTGGATCCGATCCAGCGCCTGAACTGCCCTGGACTTTCTTTCGATGTCATTGAGGACCAACTCCTGACGACGCAGCGGGTCAAGTGCAGCGCGTCGATCCTTGCGCGCCTGTTGCAAACAGTCGGACACGGCAAAACGGGCGTAACAGTCACGCTCGGCCTGCAAAAAAACGGCCTCATGGTGGGCACGCTCCCGTGCAATCCGCTCCCGCTCTGCTTCAATGTTCAGAGGCTCTTCGGCCTGAGCCAGCAGCGGCACAGGCAATAGCGCGACAACCAGCAACAGTCTGAGCCCCAACCGATGCTTCATGTCAGTCGCGTGTCCACGGCACGGCGCTCCAGCGCCAAAAACTCACCCGATTGCATTTCATTGATGCGCGACACCGTGCGTACAAACTCGTTAACCATCTGCCCCTCCGTATAAAGCTGGCTGGCTGGAACCTCAGCCGACATGATCAGCTTGACCCGCCGATCGTAAAGCACATCCACCAGCCAGGTAAATCGGCGCGCTTCTGCTGCCATCCGGGGTGACATCTGGGGCACGTCGCTGAGCAACACGGTGTGGAACTGGGTCGCCAGTTCCAGATAGTCGTTTTGCGAGCGTGGACCACCACACAGGGTCTTGAAATCGAACCAGACCACACCGCCCGCTTTGCGCCGGGCGTGAATTTTTCGGGACTCGATCTGCAATACTGGATCTTCGTCCTGCATCTCTGCCAACCGCCCGAACGCATCCTGCATGGCCGCCTCGGACGCCTCACCCAGCGGGCTGTGATACAGCTGCAACTGCTCCAGTGTGAGGCCACGGTAATCGGTACCGTTATCCACGTTGATCACGTTGAGTTGTGCCTTCAGCATCGCAATCGCAGGCAGCAGGCGATCCCGGTTCAAGCCATTGGGGTACAGATCATCCGGCTTGAAATTGGAGGTGGTAACCAACCCGACACCATTGTCAAACAGGGCCTTGAGCAAGCGGTGAAGAATCATGGCATCGGTGATATCCGAGACATGGAACTCGTCAAAACAGATCAGCCGATATTTTTCGGCGATCCGCCTGGCCAGTAGATCCAGCGGATTGGCCGTCCCTTGCAGACCTGCCAGCTCACGATGCACCTCGCGCATGAACTCGTGGAAATGCAGTCGCGTCTTGCGCCGCAAAGGCACCGCGCTGTAGAAGCAATCCATCAGGAAACTCTTGCCCCGCCCTACGCCGCCATACATGTAAACCCCACGGGGAATGACCGGGTGGTTGATCAGTTTTTTGAGCGCGTTGGACCGCTTTTCCTTGAAGTGAGCCCACTCACGCGCGCAGGCGTCCAGTGTCTGCACCGCGCGCAGCTGGGCCGGGTCCGCGTTGTACCCGCGAGCAGCCAGCTCAGCCTGATAGATTTTCTTGACCGTCACAAATCGTCTATATTGCTATATAAAACATAGCTTATCACGCATATTTTATGCGGGCTAGAGGTCTATTTCTTATATAAATATCAGAAATTCAGCGTGCGCTTGTCCACCGCCAACGCAGCTTCCTTGGTGGACTCACTCAAGGACGGGTGCGCATGGCAAATGCGGGCAATGTCTTCGCTGCTGGCGCGGAATTCCATGGCCATCACGCATTCGGCAATCAGCTCACTGGCCATGGGGCCAATGATGTGAACGCCCAGAATTTCATCGGTGGCGGCATCAGCCAACATCTTGACCATGCCGGTGGTGTCACCCAAGGCACGGGCCCGGCCATTGGCCAGGAACGGGAACGTGCCCGCCTTGTAGGCCACGCCGTCGGCCTTGAGCTGTTGCTCGGTACGGCCGACCCAGGCAATTTCGGGGCTGGTGTAAATCACGAACGGAATCGTGTTGAAGTTGACATGCCCGTGCTGACCAGCAATCCGCTCAGCCACGGCAACACCCTCTTCTTCCGCCTTGTGCGCCAGCATCGGCCCGCGTACCACGTCACCCACGGCCCAGACCCCGGACAGGTTGGTACGGCAATCCGCATCCACCACAATCGCACCGCGCTCGTCGAGCTTCAGGCCCACAGCCTCGGTATTCAAACCAATGGTATTGGGCACGCGGCCAATGGAGACGATCAGCTTGTCAGCCTCCAGCGTTTGAGCCTCACCTTTGGCGTTGGTCCAGGCCACATTGACGCCCTTTTTGCCGATCTTGACTTCACCAACCTTGACGCCCAGTTCAATCTTCAAGCCTTGTTTTTCAAAGACTTTCTTGGCCTCTTTGGCAATTTGCTGGTCCACGGCTCCCAAAAAGTCTGGCAAGCCTTCCAAGATCGTCACCTCAGCGCCCAAACGCCGCCAGACAGAGCCCATCTCCAGGCCAATCACGCCAGAGCCGACCAAGGCCAGTTTCTTGGGAACAGTCGTGATGCGCAACGCACCTTCGTTGGAGAGGATGGTTTCCTCATCAAACGGTGTACCCGGCAACGCCCGGGCATTCGACCCGGTGGCCACAATGATCTGCTGCCCAACCAGGGTTTCTTCAGCCGCACCACTCACCTTGATCTCGTAGCCGCCTTCTGCGGCTTTCACAAACGAGGCGCGGCCATGGAAGAAGCTGACTTTGTTCTTTTTGAACAGGTACAAAATGCCGTCGTTGTTTTGCTTCACCACGGCATCTTTGCGTGCCACCATCTTGGCGGCATCCATCTTCAAGCCACTCAGCGAAATGCCGTGATCGGCAAAGTGGTGGCTGGCTTGCTCAAAATGCTCACTCGATTGCAGCAAAGCCTTGCTGGGAATACAACCCACATTGGTACAAGTGCCGCCCGGGGCCGGGCCACCGTTGGCGTTTTTCCACTCATCCACACAGGCCACGTTTTTGCCCAACTGGGCGGCACGAATGGCGGCAATGTAGCCACCAGGGCCGCCACCAATCACGATCACATCAAATTGTTTGCTCATAAAAATCCAGAATTAAAAATAAGAGCAGCCCACGCAGATAGAACGTGGGCTACGGGTCAATTTCTTATCAATCAGATGTCAAACAACAAACGAGCCGGATCTTCCAGTGCTTCCTTCATCGCCACCAGGCCCAACACGGCTTCGCGGCCGTCGATGATGCGGTGGTCGTAGCTCATGGCAAAGTAGTTCATCGGGCGCACCACCACCTGGCCGTTTTCCACCATGGCGCGGTCTTTGGTGGCGTGTACGCCCAGAATCGCGCTTTGCGGCGGGTTGATGATGGGGGTGGACATCATGGAACCGAAGGTGCCGCCGTTGCTGATCGAGAACGTGCCGCCGGTCATTTCTTCCATGCCCAGCTTGCCATCACGGGCTTTGGTGCCAAATTCAGCAATCTTTTTCTCGATGTCGGCAAAACTCATCTGGTCGGCATTGCGCAAAATCGGCACCACCAGGCCACGGGGTGAACCAACCGCGATACCGATGTCAAAGTAACCGTGGTAGACGATGTCGTTGCCATCCACCGAGGCGTTCAGCACCGGGAATTTCTTCAAGGCGTGCACCGCAGCTTTGACGAAGAAGCTCATGAAGCCCAGCTTCACGCCATGCTCTTTCTCAAACCGCTCTTGCATGCGCTTGCGCATGTCCATCACCGGGGCCATGTTGATCTCGTTGAAGGTCGTCAAAATGGCGTTGGTCGATTGCGATTGCAGCAGACGCTCGGCCACGCGAGCGCGCAGGCGGGTCATCGGTACACGTTGTTCCGGGCGGCCCGCCAAAGCGTCGGCCAAGCTGCTGGCCGGTGCTGCCACTTGAGGCAATACCGGGGCTGTAGCCCTTGCTGGCATTGCGGGAGCAGCTACAACTTTAGGTGCAGCCACAGCCGCCAGAACATCACCCTTGGTGACACGGCCATCTTTGCCAGAACCGGCGACCGAACCGGCTGCCAGTTGGTTGTCGGCCATCAGCTTAGCGGCAGCGGGCATGGCCACACCGGCCATCGAGCCACCGGTTGACGCGGGCACAGCAGCAGCCACCGCAGAGGGCGCTGCCGCAGCAGCCATGGCGGCAGCCACCGGCGTCACCGCCACTGCCGCACCGGCGACAGCTTCGGTGTCAATCCGGGCAATGAGCTGGTCCGCCGCGACCGTGCTGCCGTCGGCTTGTACGATTTCAACAATCACCCCCGCAGCAGGAGCGGGTACTTCCAGCACCACCTTGTCGGTTTCCACGTCGATCAGGATTTCATCCACAGCGACAGCGTCGCCGACTTTTTTCTTCCACTGCAACAGGGTGGCTTCAGCCACGGATTCAGACAGTTGCGGGACTTTGACTTCTACGATTGCCATGACAATTCTTTCAAAAATTTCTTGAGGGTTTGCACAAGCGGGCCACACGCCCGCTGCAAACAGATGAAGTTGGTGATTGGGTTGTTGACCTTATTTGGTCAGCACAAAGCCCTTGAGCTTGGCAAACGCGCCTTCGACCAACGCTTTTTGCTGCTCTTGGTGCAGGTGCGAATACCCGACCGCTGGCGACGCAGAAGCCGCCCGGCCGGAGTAGCCCAGCTTTTGCCCCTCAAGCATGTTTTCGTGAATGTAGTGCTGCACAAAGAACCAGGCACCCTGGTTTTGCGGCTCGTCCTGCGCCCAGACCACTTCGGTGGCGTTGGGGTACTTTTTGAGTTCGGTGGAAAACGCCTTGTGCGGGAACGGGTACAGCTGCTCCACCCGGATGATGGCCACATCGTCCGCGCCTTTTTCTTCGCGTTTTTTGGACAGGTCGTAATACACCTTGCCAGAACAAGCAATCACCCGTTTGACCTTGTCACCTTTGAGTGCCTTCTGATCCGGAATGATGGTCTGGAAGCTGCCTTTGGTGAACTCGGACAGCGGGGATGCGGCATCCTTGTGGCGCAGCAGTGACTTGGGCGTGAAGATCACCAGTGGCTTGCGCAGGTTACGCACCATCTGGCGACGCAGCACGTGGAAGATCTGGCTGGCCGTGGTGGGTTGCACCAGCTGCATGTTGGTGTCTGCTGCCAACTGCATGAAACGTTCCACACGGGCTGAAGAGTGCTCGGGGCCCTGGCCCTCGTAGCCGTGTGGCAGCATCAAGGTGATGCCATTCACCCGGCCCCACTTGACTTCACCCGAAGCAATGAATTGGTCAATCACCACCTGGGCACCGTTGGCAAAATCGCCAAACTGGGCTTCCCAGATCACCAGCGTGTTGGGATCGTTGGAGGCATAGCCGTATTCAAAGCCCAGCACCGCTTCCTCAGACAGGATGGAGTCGATAACCACAAAGGGTGACTGGTTTTCAGCCACGTTCTGCAGCGGCACATAAGTACCCACGTCCCATTTCTCACGGCTTTGGTCATGAATGACGGCGTGACGGTGGGTAAAGGTGCCACGACCACAGTCTTCGCCAGACAGGCGCACCGGGTAGCCACTGGCCACCAGCGAGGCAAACGCCATGTGTTCACCCATGCCCCAGTCCACCGGAATGTCGCCCCGGCCCATGGCGGCCCGGTCGTCATAGACTTTTTTCACCAACGGGTGCGGGTTGACGCTAGCCGGAATCGCGGTGATTTTTTCAGCCAGACGTTTCCATTCCGCCATCGGAATGGCCGTGTCACCGGCATCCGTCCACTTCTTGCCCAGGTAGGGTGACCAGTCCACCGCGTATTTGCTTTTGAAGTTGGTCAACACCGGGTCAACCGTGTGTTTGCCGGCGTCCATGGCTGCACGGTAGGCCTTGACCATGTCGTCGCCCAAAGCCGCACCCAGCCCCTGGGCCGCCAGTTTGTCGGCGTAGAGCTTGCGCGTGCCAGGGTGGGCGCCAATCTTCTTGTACATCAGCGGCTGGGTCAGCGCCGGAGTGTCTTGTTCGTTGTGGCCGAGTTTGCGGAAACAGATGATGTCCAGCACCACGTCCTTGCGGAATTCCATGCGGTATTCCAGCGCCCACTGCATGGCCATCACCACGGCTTCGGGATCATCACCGTTGACGTGCATCACCGGGGCTTCCACACCTTTAACGATGTCGGTGCAATACAAGGTGGAGCGATAGTCACGCGGGTCAGAGGTGGTGAAACCAATCTGGTTGTTGATGATCAGGTGCACCGTGCCTGCGGTGGTGTAGCCACGGGTTTGTGCCAGCGCCAGGGTTTCCTGGTTGACGCCCTGGCCGGCAAACGCGGCATCACCATGCACCAGCACTGGCAGCACTTGGCGACCCGTGGGGTCAGAGCGGCGATCCATCCGGGCACGCACGGAGCCTTCCACCACCGGGTTGACAATTTCAAGGTGCGACGGGTTGAACGCCAGGCTCAGGTGCACCGGACCGCCGGGGGTGGTCACGTCAGAGCTGAAGCCCTGGTGGTATTTCACGTCACCAGCGGGCAGGTCTTCAGGCGCAGTGTGATCAAACTCGGCAAACAGGTCGCCAGGCATTTTGCCCAGGGTATTCACCAGCACGTTCAGGCGGCCACGGTGGGCCATGCCGATCACGATTTCCTGCACGCCCAGACTCCCCGCTTGCTGGATCAGCTGATCCATGGCGGCGATAAAACTCTCGCCCCCTTCGAGGGAGAAGCGCTTCTGGCCCACATACTTGGTATGCAGGAAGCGCTCCAGGCCTTCAGCTGCGGTCAGTCGGTCCAGAATGTGTTTTTTCTGATCGGCGTTGAAGTTGGGTTTGCTGCGAACACTTTCCAGCTTTTGCTGCCACCAGCGCTTTTGCGTCTGGTCGGTCAGGTACATGTATTCAGCACCAATCGTGCCGCAGTAGGTTTCACGCAAGGCGTTGAGCAACTCGCGCAAAGACATCTTGTCTTTGCCAAAAAACGTGTTGCTGGTGTCAAACACGGTTTCCTGGTCGGCATCACTGAAGCCGTAAAAAGAGGGTTCCAGCTCAGGAATGGAGCGTCGTTCAGTGCGTTTCAGCGGGTCCAGGTCAGCCCAGCTGGCGCCCACATTGCGGTAAGCAGCAATGAGTTGTTGCACAGCGGTGCGCTTGCGCCCCATCTCGGCATCCACACTGGCCACCACCACCTTGGTGCCGCCGGCTTTGGCGCGCTGCGCAAAAGCATCAATGACGGGCTGGTGGGGAACGTCTTTGGCGTTGCTGCCGTCCACGGCAGGCACGTGCTGCAAAGCATCAAAGTAATCGCGCCAGGTGTCGGGCACGCTGCCGGGGTTGGCCAGGTAGTTTTCGTACATCTCTTCGACATACGGGGCGTTCCCACCGAAAAGGTAGGTATTCGCCTGATAGGCTTGGTAAACCGTGTTGGTTTCACTCATGTTTCGCTGACTTTCATTCCCCTTGAGGGAACTTTGGCTGGTTAAAGCTGATGGTTGATTAACCTTCCGCGTCACGGCTTGACCGTTTGGCGGATGCGACAGTGGCGTTGGAAGGGCCGTTTGCAGCGCCGGATTGTGCCACCAAATGTGGCAAGCAACCTGACGCTGAAGTTACGTCTCTCAGGCCGACATCAGGTCCTTGATCTGCTGCAGGGCGGCTGGATCGTCCATGGTGGTCAGGTCACCGGGGTCGCGGCCTTCACACACGGCGGCAATGGCACGGCGCAGGCACTTGCCGCTGCGGGTTTTGGGCAGCACGGTGACAAACCGAACCCTTGCAGGCCGCGCCACAGCACCCAGATCACGGTCTACCAGCTTGAAGATCTCAGCTTCCAGCTTGAGCGCACTGGCCTCATCAGCGACCAAACTGGCATCCTTGACCACCGCAAACGCCATGGCCACCTGGCCCTTGAGCTGATCGGCCACCCCCACCACTGCCACTTCGGCAATGTTCGGGTGCGCCGAAATGCTCTCCTCGATTTCACGCGTGCCCAGGCGATGGCCGGCCACGTTGATCACGTCGTCGGTTCGCCCCAGGATGAAGTAATAACCGTCAGCATCACGGATGCCCCAGTCAAAAGTGGAGTACACCAGCTTGCCGGGCACGCTTTTCCAGTAGGTGTTGACAAAACGCTCGTCGTCACGCCACACGGTCTGCATGCAGCCCGGGGGGAGCGGGCCCTCAACGGCGACCACGCCCTTCTGGTTCGGACCAGTCAGCTCCTCACCGGTCTGGTCGTCGAGCAATTTGACGTTGTAGCCATACACCGCCTTGCCTGGTGAGCCGAACTTGCTGGCGGCTTGCTCGATCCCGTTGCACAGCGACAGGATCGGCCAACCGGTTTCTGTCTGCCAGTAGTTGTCAATGATCGGTTTGCCCAGCCCGGCGCTGATCCACTGCGCCGTGGGCTCGTCCAAGGGCTCTCCGGCCAGGAACAGAGCGCGCAGGCTTGACAGGTCGTATTTGGTGAGCAACGCCGGGTCCTGCTTCTTCAATACCCGTACGGCAGTCGGGGCGCTGAACATCACCGTCACCTTGTATTTCTCCACCAGGCTCCACCAGATACCACCATCCGGGCGGATCGGCAGGCCTTCATACATGATGGTCGCCATGCCGGCAATCAGCGGGCCATAAATGATGTAGCTGTGCCCCACCACCCAGCCGATGTCACTGGTGGAAAAGTAAGTTTCACCAGCGTTGCCGCCATAGATGTGTTTCATGCTGGCGGCCAGCGCCACCGCATAACCGCCGGTGTCGCGCTGCACCCCTTTGGGTTTGCCGGTGGTGCCACTGGTGTAGAGCGTGTAGCTGGGGTGGGTCGCATCAACCCACTCGCAGGGCACCACGGTATGGAGGTGTTTCTCACGCAGCGGCGCCCACAGGTGGTCGCGTTGAGCCTCCAGCGCCATCGGCACCAGACCCCGATCCGCCAGCAGTACAGCTTCGGGCTTGTATTTGGACAGGCGGATGGCCTCATCCAGCAACGGTTTGTAAGCCACGGCCTTGCCGCCTCGTGACCCCGCATCGGCACTCACGATCACCTTGGGTTCGGCATCTTCAATACGCGAAGCCAGCGAACCCGAGGCAAAGCCGCCAAATACCACTGAATGGATCGCACCGATGCGGGTGCAAGCCAGCATGGCAAACGCTGCTTCAGGAATCATGGGCATGTAAATCAACACGCGGTCGCCCTTTTGTACTCCCAGGTCTTTGAGCACCGCCGCCATACGTTGTACTTCGGCATGCAGTTCGCGAAACGAGAACACCTTTTCCTGATCCGTTTCGGTAGACACAAAAATCAGGGCCGCCTGATCTGCGCGGGTGGCCAGATGCCGATCCACCGCGTTGTGGCACAAATTGGTCACACCACCAACAAACCATTTGGCAAACGGCGGGTTGCTGTAGTCACAAATCTGTTGCGGCTGAACTTTCCAGTCCACCAACTGAGCTTGTTCGCCCCAAAAGCCATCGCGATCAGTGAGAGAACGTTGGTGAAATTCGGCGTACGTGGTCATTGGCGGTCTCCAATTGTTGTGAAATAAACTGAATTCATAATTATGAATAGTGAGCTTGCTGTTCCCTGACGAGAACGGTATTGACGATCCCTCCAACAAACTCATAAGCTATCTTTTTTATAGCTATATGTGATTATTCTTTCCGGGCTGGAAGGCTATTTGATCAATGACTGGACGGCTTTGAACTGCGGATGCTCGGCTGAACGCAGCCATTCAAAAGCCACCATCTCGGTCGTCACCAGTTCAGCACCAGCGCTGGCGAGCCGGTCAAAAGCGGCGTCGCGATTACGTTCAGTACGGGAACTGCAGGCGTCGGTAACGACCCAGACGTCAAACTCGTCCTCCAGCAAATGCAGCGCGGTTTGCAACAGGCACACATGCGCCTCACAACCGGCAATCACAATGCTGCTGCGCTCGGAAGGTGTATTGGATGGCTTTTGCAAATGCTTGGGCAGGCTGCGGGCGTTGCCTGCCGCAGGCTTGACTGGAGGCCGCAGCCATTCACCCAGGCCCTCTTCGACCCCACTGAACTGCATCTTGGCCAGCGTACGGTCGCACAAAGCCTTGATTTCCGGCGGGTTTTCACCCAGCCTGGACGGATTTTGCTCGGTGCCCATCACCGGAACATGCAGCAACCGTGCCATTTGAGCCAACCTGCCAGCATTGGCCAACACCAGCGGCGCTTCGTGGATGGCTGGCATCAGGCGGGTCTGGTAGTCCACCAGGACCAGTTGGGATAAGGCGACGTCAAGCAACATGTGAAACTTTCTGCAGAAATGGAAGCAATAGGATGACCGTGGATTAGACCTCAGGAGTTCGGAGCGCAGCAAGTCAACAAGGCCAGCTCAGGGCCTGATCGCCACCTGCAGGACCGACAGCGACTGGCGCGGCAGGGTGGTGTCGTCTTTCAGTAATTGCCAGACAAACTGTTTGGGCAATTCAATCTCGTCAAACTGTTGCAAGGTCCTGACCTGCAACCTGGAACCCGCTTCGGCGCCAGGCCAGGCACCGATCTGTTTCGCCAGATTCCGGATCAGATCAGGGGCTTCGCTGGTGCGGGCCACTACATAAAACCCCCTGCCCTGCGCGCCCATGCCGCAACACGGTGCACTGGCCTTGATCAGTTCGTCGGCACTGCGCACCGGCAGGCTGGGCGACTGGCTGAAAAAATCAAAGGTGTTGAAGATCATGTTGTAGACAAACACAGGCTGTCTGACCTGGGTGTTCAGGTACCGCGCCACCACATGCCCGGCATTGAACTTGACATACAGGTCACGGTGAAAGGTGACCGTGAAAGCAAACAACATCACCACGGCGCTGACCGACCAGGCCAGCACACGACCTGGCGGCGTGAGCATTTCCCACACCAGAACGAGTGCCAACAAGGGCAGCAGGGCCAGCAGGACCCATGGGTTACCGGCATGCCAAAAATACAGCAGTGCACAGAGTGTGCTCAAGGCCAGCATCACTGTCACGTAACCGAGATGCAGGCGAAGCAGCCAGCTCGGGGACAGAACAGCCCAGTCCACTTTGCTGAGCCAATGTCCGCAGGCGATCGCAGCATACGGAAACACGATCACCAGGTAGTAATCCATCTGGTACTTGGTGGCGCTGAACACGGCCAGCGCCAGCAAGAAAGTGCTCCATAAAAACACCGGCGCCGCGACCGGCGCAAGACGTGTTGCCTGCGGCCCAGCGCCCCCCCCCTGTCCCCAGGCAAAGCCACTATAGGCGTCGGCCCAAAGTGCCGCCACCAGCACCAGCAAGGTCGGGAAAAAAGTCCAGACCAGGTTGTGTAAAAAGAAAAAGGGGCTGCCTTTGTCGTTCTGGATCGGGCCGGTGTTCAGGAAACGTCCAAACTGGCTGTCCCAGAGAAAAAATTTCAGCCCCGAAACATGGGTCTGACCAAAGACCAGTTTCTCGGGTTGTGCATCAAACTGCAGATACAGGGCCAGCAGTTCCGGCAAGGTGAACAGCAGCGTGCCCATCATGGCGAGCAGCCATTTCCAGTGAAACAGGCGGGACCAGGCACGGAGATAGACCAACATGGCCACCAGCCCCACGCCCAGAAACCCGAGCACAAACACCCCTTTGGTCATCACTGCAGCAGCCGTCCCCACTGAACCCAGTAACCCGTATTTCAGACTGGTCTGTTGGTCATACCTGAGCCAGGCATAACTGGCCGCGGTCATCAGCGCCAGCAGATAGACTTCAGCTTTCTGGTCATGCACCGCCAACAACAGGCCAAACAGGCTCAGGTAGATCAAGGTCGTCAGCGACGCCGTGGCTTCATCGTCAAAAAACAGGGCCAGCTGGCGGGTGAACCAGGCCCCCATGGCAAAAAACAGCAGACCAGGGACCTGGTAAGCATATTCATTGATTCCGAACAGCTGGAAGGAGATCGCCATCATCCAGAACGGGAAATGGGGCTTGTCCAGCCAATCCTTGCCCTGAAACACCAGATTGAAGGCGTCACCGTGCAACACCATGTGTTTGGCCAACAAGGCGTACACGGCGGCATCGCCGTCCATGCGAGGAAACAGCAGACACAGCAGGCTGATGGTCAGCAGCAGCCCAAAACCAAGACGATGAACACAGCGAACGGAAAAAGTCATTCAGAGCTAATTGAATAAAAATATTTAAAATCAATAAGTTGCAATGATAATTGCAAAAAACACTTTAACTTGACACGATGCTTGAACTGCAAGTATGCTACGGCCCATGCGCGTTTTTGCCACCATTTTTGCCCTTTTGTTTGCTGCCAGTGTTCATGCCAACCCGGTTGGTACGCAAGACGATATGGATCAATTGCTGGTGGACAAGGGGCTGCTGGCAAAGATTGACCAGGTGCGACAATCCGTCAGTGAAAAGGCCTCGGACCTGGTGGTAGCGGCCATCGGTTTTCTGGGTGTGCCTTACCGGCGCGGCGGCAACACGGCTGAAACCGGGTTTGATTGCAGCGGTTTTGTTCGGGCCATCTACCAGCAAACAGCGGGGCTGCTGCTGCCGCGCAGAGCAGAACAGCAAGCGGCTGCCACCCAAAAAATTGATCGTGCTGATCTGCAACCGGGTGATCTGGTGTTTTTCAACACCATGCGGCGGGCTTTCAGCCACGTCGGCATTTACATCGGTGATGGCAAATTTGTGCACTCCCCCAAACCTGGTGCCGAGGTTCGGATTGAGAGCCTGAGCATGTCTTACTGGAATCGCCGGTTTGATGGTGCGCGCCGGGTCCAGCCCCTGTCGACGGAGACTCCTGTGCAGCAAGCCTTGCAAATCACGGAGTCAACTTTGCGCTGAATCATCATTTGCTATATTATTTATAGCTAATGATGTCCTGTTTATCTGGGGTAGAGGTCCATATCTCATCTGTTTGATTCACTCGCCCGAGGCTGACCAAGCGCTCGGGGTTTCACCGGGGATGTCCATGAACGAGCGAATTTCCCAGATATTGGCCCAAATCGCGACGCTTGAAGATGATCTGCGCACGGCAGTTAACGAGCAGGAAAGCCGGATGGCCTTCCAGATCAAGGGCAAGCGAGTGGAATTTGAAAGCTCGGTCAAGGCCGCGCACCGCCAACTCAAAAGAAATTTTTTTCGCTGGCTGGTCACCAACCGCCCGCAGAACCTGCTCACCGGCCCGATCATCTACAGCATGATTGTCCCGCTGGTGATGCTTGATCTCTGTGTCACGTTTTACCAATGGACCTGTTTCCCCATCTATGGCGTGAAACGGGTTCGGCGTGCCGACTATTTTGTATTTGACCGGCACCAGTTGGAATACCTCAATTTCATTGAGAAATTTCACTGCGCTTATTGTGAATATGGCAATGGCCTCATGAGTTACATGGCAGAAATCCTGGCCCGGACCGAAGAGTATTTTTGCCCCATCAAACATGCCCGCAAACTGCTGGGCGCGCATGGCCGGTATCAGCGCTTTCTGGAATACGGTGATGCGGTTGATTACCAGGCTCGGCTGGAAAAATTTCGTACCGGGCTCGGGAAAACCGAATAAGGCAAAGCGAAGTTTTTGCTCACCCTAGCTTCGCCGCACTGAGCGCCGCCAAAGCCTGGGCGTGCAAGGCGGGTGTCGCCGCCGCCACCACCCGCCCATCGGATGCCACCCCAAGCGGCTGGCCATCCCAGTCGGTCATGACACCACCAGCAGCCTGTACCAAACTCACCACCGCCAGATAGTCATACGGCTGCAAGCCAGCCTCAACCACCAGATCAATGTAGCCCCCGGCCAACTGCGCGTAGCTATAGCAATCACCCCCAAATCGGCGCAGTGCACAGGTACGACTCAGGGTGTCGAAGGCCGCCCAGTCCGCTGCTCCAAACGCGTCTGGCGAAGTGGTGTAGACCCGCGCCTGGGCCAGGTTTTGGCAGGTGCTGGCTCGCACCGGCCTGCCATTGCATTGGGCAGCTTGCCCACGCAGCGCCAGCCAGCGCTCGCCCAGCACGGGCATGTCAACCAGGCCTAGCAGCGGCCGCCCTTGGTGCAACAGCCCAATCAGGGTGCCCCATAAGGGGGAACCGGTGATGAAACTCTTGGTGCCATCAATCGGATCCAACACCCACAGGTACTCGGCATCCATGCGTTCACGGCCATGCTCCTCACCCAGGATGCCATGGCCCGGAACTTGCGTATTGAGCAAACCGCGCATACTGGCTTCAGTGGCGCGGTCAGCCACCGTGACCGGGCTGTCATCCAGCTTGGCGATGACTTCCAATGGCGTGCGAAACAGCGGTAGTGTGTTTTGACGCGCAACGTCTGCCAGATTGTTGGCGATCTGCAACAGCTTTTCAAGCTCAGAGGTAGGAATGGGCGCCAGGGCGCTGTCATGCAACTCGGTCTGAATGGTTGGCATATTCTGCTTTTGGGTATTTTTGTGTAAAAATCAAATTTTGCCACAAATGCAAAAATGTGCACAATAGCGGTGGGCAACGTACCCAAACCCACCACCTTGATGGTTCTTACTTTTTTTGGAGACATTCATGCGCATTCCTCAACCCTCTTCACGCCGCACCTTGCAACACACTGCGGCGGCCTTGTTCACCACCTTGGTGCTGGCCGCCAGCGCCACAGCAGGTTCTATCACCGTTTATTCGGCTTTGGAAGAAGACGAAATCAAGGAATACATCGCTGCGGCCAAGAAAGACCTGCCCGATGTGGAGGTGCAGGTGTTGCGCCTGTCCACCGGTGACCTGGGAGCACGCATCCTGGCCGAAGCCGCCAACCCGCGTCATGATGTGATCTGGGGCTGGGCCTTGACCAACATGATGGACCCGCGCGTCACGGCACTGACCGAAAGTTATGCCGCCAAAGGCAGCGACAAACTGGCCCAGGCCCACAAGGCAGCAGATGGCAAGTGGTTTGCCAGCACCGGCTACATGGCCGCATTTTGTGTCAACACCGAAGTCCTGAAAGCCAAAAAATTGCCGATGCCCACGTCGTGGAAAGACCTGACCAACCCGGTTTACAAGGGCGAGATCGTGATGCCCAACCCCGTGTCTTCAGGCACTGGTTATCTGCAGATCGCCGCCATCCTGCAGTCCAAAGGCCATGACGAGGGCTGGAAGTTCCTCAAGACCATTGACGGCAATGTGGCGCAGTACATCAAATCGGGTTCACGTCCATGCAAGGCTGCCCGGGCCGGCGAATTTGCCATTGGCACCTCGCTCGCGTTTGCCGCCATGCAGTCGGTGGAAGAAGGTTTTCCGATCAAGATGGTGATTCCCAATGACGGTGCCGGATATGAACTGGAAGCCTCGGCCCTGATGAGCAGCGCCAAGAACAAGGCCGATGCGAAACGTTTCCTGGACTGGACGCTGTCACCCAGTGCCGCCGCCATCTACACCAAATACAAGGAAATCGTCACTATTCCTGGGGCACCACAGTCAAAAGCGGCCAAAGCCGCTGGTTTGCCCGCTGATCTGTCCAAGGTGTTGTACCCGGTCGACTTTGCCAAGTCGGCCAAGGAGCGTGACGCCACGCTGGCCACCTGGCAGAAAACCATCGGCCGTTGAGCCGACGTCCAGAGACAACATAGACAGAAAAAGTAACCTGCAGGCCCAGCCCATGTCGTTGAAAATTGAGTCACTCCACAAACATTTCGCCGGCCTCACGGCCTTGGACAACATTGACCTCCAGGTTGGTGCCGCTGAATTTGTCTGTTTGCTCGGGCCCAGTGGTTGCGGCAAAACCACGCTGCTGCGCATCATTGCCGGATTGCTCAGTGCCGACGGTGGGCGCATCCTGCTGGACCAGCAGGATCTGGCGATGCGCCCGGCGCGAGAACGTGGCTTTGGCATCGTGTTCCAGTCGTACTCGCTGTTTCCGCACATGACCGTGGCTCAGAATGTGGGTTATGGACTGACGATTCGCCACACGCCCCAGGCGGAAGTGCAACAACGCGTGAGCAAATTGTTGCAAACCGTCAAGCTGGCTGGTTTTGAGCAGCGCTATCCGGCGCAGCTCTCCGGCGGGCAGCAGCAGCGGGTGGCGATTGCCCGGGCGCTGGCGGTCAATCCGGCCCTGCTGCTGCTGGATGAGCCGCTGTCGGCGCTGGACGCCCGGGTACGGGCTGACCTGCGGCTGGAACTGCGCGAGGTGCAGCGCCAGCTTGGCATCCCGACCCTGATGGTGACACACGACCAGGAGGAAGCCATGGCCATGGCGGATCGCATCGTGTGTATGAATCATGGTCATATCGAGCAGGTGGGGACGCCGCAGGAGCTGTACTTGCGCCCGCACACCCGTTTTGTCGCCAACTTCATGGGCCACAGCAACCTGATGTCGCGTGAGCAGGTGCAGACCTACTGGCCGCAGTTGCTGGCTCATGCGCCGGCGGACGCCGACAACGACCATCTGGCACTGTGTGTACGTCCCGAGCGCCTCCAGCTCAAGGCCCAGACGGGTGCTGCCGGGCGCGTCGGCCAGGTCAGTTTCCTGGGCAGCATCCAGCGAATCCATGTGCACTGGATGGGCCAGGACCTGCTGGCGGAGACCAGCAGCGCCACACCGTTTGCCCCGGGCGACACCGTGCAGGTGGATGTAGCCCCGCAAGACTGCGCCTGGATCACGGCATGAAGAGCGGCGTCACCACCATGAACGCCGGCATCATCAGCACCCCGCTGCCCATGACGGCAGGTGACCGCTGGCTGCTGCGCGCCTGCCTCGGGCTGCCGCTGGCGGCGCTGGTGCTGTTTTTTGGCCTGCCCATGCTCAGCATTGCCTGGCGTAGTCTGCAACAGGACAGTGGCGGCATCGGCCTGGGCAATTACCTGGCCCTGCTCGACACCCCCGGGGTCTGGCGGGCGGCCTTTAACAGCACCTGGTTGGGGCTGGCCACCACGGTGCTGACCGTGTTATTGGGTTTTGTGCTGGCCTATGGCCTGGAGCGCACCCGCATGGCAGGCAAAAGACTGGTGGCCGTGGGCATGGCGCTGCCGATGCTGGCACCGTCGCTGGTGCTGGGCCTGGGCCTGATCTTCCTGCTCGGGCGTAATGGACTGGTGGGCAAGCTGTTGGGTCTACGCATGGACGTGTATGGCTTCTGGGGGCTGCTGATCGCCGATATCCTGTATGCCCTGCCCCAAGCCGTGCTGATCATTCGCGCGGCATTGCGCCATGGCGATGTGCGCCAGTACGACGCGGCCGAAGTGCTGGGTGCGACACCCTGGCGCCAGTTCCTGGATATCACGCTGCCCAATGCGCGGTACGGCCTGCTCAGCGCCGGTTTTGTGGTGTTCACCATCACCATCACCGATTTTGGCAACGCTGTGGTGATTGGCGGCAACTTCCCCGTTCTGGCCACGGAAATCTACAACCAGGTCAGTGGCCAGATGAAGTTCGGCATGGGCGCGGTGGTCGGTATCCTGCTGCTGGCTCCGGCAGCCATTTCGATCTGGATTGAACACGTGGCCACCCAACGCCAAGACCGCCTCAGTGGCGACGCGGCACAACCACCCTCCCCGCAGCGCCACCCGGTGCGTGATGTGGGCTTCACCGTGGCCTGCGGTGCCATCGTATTCAGTATTTACGCCGTGATCCTGACGGTGGTGGCGGGCAGTTTTGTGCGGCTGTGGCCCTACAAATTCGAGTTCACGCTCAAACACTACGACATCACACTGTCCGACGGCTACGCGCCCTTGTGGAATTCGGTCTACGTTTCGCTGCTGGCGGCTCTGTTTGGCACCAGCATGCTGTTCATGCTGGCGTTTGCCGTGCGCAAGTTTCCGGGCCGCCTGGCCAATCTGGCCAGCCTGCTCAGTGCCCTGCCGGTGGGTGTGCCTGGCCTGGTGATGGGCCTGGCCTACGTGTTCACCTTCAACAGTGCCAGCATGCCTTGGGGCGTGTTGTACGGTTCGGCCGCCCTGTTGGCTCTGTGCAACTATTACCACTACCATACCCAGGGTTATGTGGCCATGATGACTGGCATGCGCAACGTGCCCACCAATCTGGAGGACGCCACCACGGTGCTGGGGGGTGGAACCGGCCATATCCTGCGCGACGTCTACTGGCCCGCCATCCAGACCACCCTGCTGTCCATCGTGGCGTTTCTGTTCATGCGGTCCATGGTCACCCTCTCGGCCATCATTTTCCTGATCACCCCCAACATGTCGTTGGGTTCGGTCAGTGTGATGCGCCTGGATGAAGCCGGCTTCACTTCGCAGGCCGCTGCGTTTTCCACCTGTATCATGGCATTGGTGGGGACACTGTCGCTGGTCTTGCATGTTCTGACAGCGCGCAAACCGGTGGCGTCCCACTGAGACCAACAAGACATTAGCAGCATGTTGCAAGAAGAACGGATCCTGCGCATACGCAGTCTGCTGGCAAAGTTCCAGCACATCAGCATTGAACGCATCGCGCAAGATCTTGACGTGTCGCGTGAAACGGCGCGGCGTGATGTGCTGCAACTCGAAGCCCAGGGGGAGCTGCGTCGGGTGCATGGCGGCGTGGTGCTCAAGAGCCCTGAGCCCGAGCCGCCAGTGAGTGAGCGTGCCCGGGTCAACCAGAAAGAAAAACGCGCCATTGCCAAGGCTGCCCTGAAGTTGCTGCAGCCTGGCCAGACCGTGTTTCTGGATGCGGGCAGCACCACCACCATCCTGGCCGAAGAGCTGGCGTCGATGAGCGGCCTGACCCTCATCACCAACGGCCTGAACATCGCCCTCAAGCTGGGCACGGCTGACGGTAGCCATCTGCCACGCAACACGGTGCTGCTTCTGGGTGGCCGGATCGATGCCGGGGTGCAGGCCACTTACGGCGACGACACCATCAACGAGATCCACCGTTATCAGGCCGACATCGCGCTGCTGTCACCCGTTGGCCTCTGCCGCCAGCATGGTGCCACCAGTTTCGAGCACCACGAGGCGAGCGTTGCCCGGGCCATGGCGCAACAGGCCCGGCACGTGGTGATTCTGGCTGACTACAGCAAGATCGGGCAGAGCAGCCGCGTCAGTTACGTCAAAACCAATGACATCGATACCATCGTCACCGACGCACGGGCACGGACGGTTCCCGGCTTTGCGGCGTTGCAGCGTGGCACGGCCCAACTGGTGATCGCCTGAGTACGCAGCACAGCTTACCTGGATGGGGCGGCCACTGCAGCAGCGGGTGGCGCGGGTAAAATCCAATGATTTTTCACCTTACAGGACTCCTCGCATGTCACTCTTTTCTGCTGTCGAAATGGCCCCGCGCGACCCGATTCTGGGTCTGAACGAGCAGTACAACGCCGATACCAACCCCAACAAGGTCAACTTGGGCGTCGGCGTCTACTTTGACGACAACGGCAAATTGCCACTGCTGCAATGTGTGCAGGCTTTTGAAAAAACCATGATGGACAAGCCCACGGCCCGTGGTTACCTGCCGATTGACGGCATTGCCGCCTACGATGCTGCCGTCAAGGGCCTGGTGTTTGGTGCCGACAGCGAACCAGTCAAGTCTGGCCGCGTGGCCACGGTGCAGGGCATCGGCGGCACCGGCGGCCTGAAGATAGGCGCTGATTTCCTGAAGAAACTCAACCCCGCAGCCAAGGTCCTGATTTCAGACCCGAGCTGGGAAAACCACCGCGCCCTGTTCACCAATGCCGGTTTCACGGTGGGCAGTTACCGCTACTACGACGACCAGACCCGTGGCCTGAACTTTGACGGCATGCTGGCCGACCTGAACGCTGCTGCCCCCGGCACCGTTGTTGTCTTGCACGCCTGCTGCCACAACCCCACCGGTTATGACATCACCCCAGCGCAGTGGGATCAGGTGATTGCCGTGGTCAAGGCCAAAAACCTGGTGCCGTTCCTGGACATGGCTTACCAGGGTTTCGGCCATGGCATTGCCGAAGATGGCGCGGTGATTGGCAAGTTCGTCGCCGCTGGCCTGGACTTCTTTGTTTCCACCTCGTTTTCCAAAAGCTTCAGCCTGTACGGCGAGCGTGTCGGTGCCCTGTCGGTGTTGTGCGCCAGCAAGGAAGAAGCTGACCGGGTGCTGAGCCAACTCAAGATCGTGATCCGCACCAACTACAGCAACCCGCCCACCCATGGCGGTGCGATTGTGGCCGGCGTGTTGAACAACCCCGAGCTGCGTGCTCTGTGGGAAAAAGAACTCGGTGAAATGCGTGTGCGGATCAAGGCCATGCGCCAGAAGCTGGTGGACGGCCTCAAGGCTGCGGGTGTCAAGCAGGACATGAGCTTCATCACCCAGCAAATTGGCATGTTCAGCTACTCTGGCCTGTCCAAGGAGCAAATGGTGCGCCTGCGCAGCGAGTTTGGCGTGTACGGCACCGACACCGGCCGCATGTGTGTGGCCGCGCTCAACAGCAAAAACATCGACTACGTTTGCGCCTGCATTGCCAAGGTCATGTAAATCACTTCGTTGATCCAATAAATAGCTGCTTAGCCCTTATGAAATAAAGGTCAGCAGCTATTTTTTTGATAGTAATCTGGCAACTTGATGAAAACCTTGAACATCATTGGTGGTGGCCGCGTGGGACAGACCCTGGGCCGCCTGTTCCAGACCGCTGGTCTGTTCCAGGTACAGGCCACACTGACACGCTCCAGGGCCAGCGCTGAACACGCCGTGGAGTTCATTGGGGCGGGTCAAGCCTGCACCAGCCTGGCGGCGATGCCGGCAGCCGATGTCTGGATGCTGGCGGTGTCCGACCAGCAGATTTCGGTGGTGGCTGCTGAACTGGCGAGGCTTGCCCCTGCCCGGCCTGCTGCCCTGGCCTTTCATTGCAGTGGCGCCCTGGACTCGACCGAGTTGTCACCCCTGCGCCAGTGCGGCTGGTCTGTGGCCAGCGCCCATTGCCTGCTGAGTTTTGCCCGGCCCGAACTGGCGCTGGCACAGTTTGCCGGCACACCCTGCGCACTGGAGGGTGACGCTGCCGCACTTGACCTGCTGGATGCTGTTTTCACTGTCGTGGGCGGCCAATGCTTTCGCTTGGCAGCCCAGCACAAACTGCGTTATCACGCCGCTGCCGTGTTTGCCACCAACTTTCTGCCGGTGCTGCAGGATCTGGCGGAACAACTGTGGCAGCACAGCGGTATGCCCGACGCTCTGGCGCAACAGATGCGCGAACGCCTGTTGCGCCATGCCGTCAACAACATCGTGGCGCTGGGACCCAAGGCCGCGCTAACTGGCCCGGCAGCGCGCGGTGATCTGTCCCTGGTGGCTGCCCAGGGGCAGTCGGTCACCCAATGGAATGCCGATGCCGGACAGGCCTACCAGGCGCTCAGCCGTCTGGCTGGCAAGCTGACGCACTCCTGAGTTCCGGCGATCGTGGAATTGGCCGGTTTTTGTAAAATTTGGCACCGCTTCTGACCGTCGTTGATGATTTTGAATGTCGTTTTTGACACTCCTGTCACCCATTAGAGGGCAAGTGCTGTTATATTGCACTGCAACATTTTTACAAAAGGTATTTTCGTGCTCTACAAACTCTACGAAACCCAGCGTTCGCTGATGGAGCCATTCACAGATCTGGCCCAATCTGCCGCAAAAATCTACGCCAATCCACTCTCTCCGCTGGGTCAGCACCCGTTGTCGCAGCGTATTTCTGCTGGCTACGATCTGCTGCACCGGCTGGGCAAAGACTACGAAAAGCCGGAATTTGGTCTGCGTACCGTCGATGTGGACGGCATTGAGGTGGCTATCCATGAGCGCGTTGAAATCAAGAAGCCCTTTTGTGAACTGCGTCGCTTCAAACGTTTCACCGATGACGTCAACACCTTGACCAAGCTCAAGGACCAGCCCGCTGTGCTGATTGTGGCGCCGCTGTCTGGACACTATGCCACCCTGCTGCGTGACACCGTCAAAACCATGCTCAAGGACCACAAGGTGTACATCACCGACTGGACCAATGCCCGCCTGGTGCCGATGTCCGACGGTGAATTTCATCTGGATGATTACGTCAACTACGTTCAGGAGTTCATCCGCCACGTGCAGCGGCGCTACGGCAATTGCCATGTCATGAGTGTCTGCCAGCCCACAGTGCCCGTGCTGGCTGCCGTGTCGCTGATGGCCAGTCGGGGGGAAACCACACCGCTGAGCATGGTCATGATGGGGGGCCCGATTGACGCCCGCAAATCACCCACGGCGGTGAACAACCTGGCCATGAACAAGAGCATCGAGTGGTTTGAACACAATGTGATCTACCGCGTGCCCACCCGTTTCCCGGGTGCCGGCCGCAAGGTTTACCCCGGTTTCCTGCAGCACTCGGGTTTTGTGGCGATGAACCCGAGCAACCATGCCCGCAGCCACTACGACTACTTCAAGGACTTGATCAAGGGTGACGGTGCCAGCGCCGAAGCCCACCGCAAGTTTTATGACGAGTACAACGCCGTCCTGGACATGGATGCGCCGTACTACCTGGAGACCATCAAAACCGTGTTCCAGGAGTTCAAACTGGTCAACGGCACCTGGGACGTGAAAGGTGTGAATGGCAAGGTGGAGCGCGTCCACCCTGAGGACATCACCAGTACAGCGCTGCTGTCGGTAGAAGGTGAGCTTGACGACATTTCCGGTTCGGGCCAGACGGCTGCGGTGCACACCATTTGCAGCGGTGTCGACAAATCCATGCAGCAGCATCTGGAAGTGGAAGGTGCTGGCCACTACGGCATTTTTGCCGGTCGCCGCTGGCGCGAGGTGGTCTACCCGAAGATCCGGGCCTTTATTCAGAACCACCAGGCTGTGCCCCCCATGGCCGAGGCCCATGAAGCGCCTGTGACGCCGAAGGCCACAGCCAAACGGACCACAGCCAAACGCAGCAGCTCTCCCAAGGAATGACGGATCTGGCCGCCAAGATTCTGGCGGTGCTGCCGCAAACGCAGTGCACACGTTGCGGTTATGCGGATTGTGCTGCTTACGCCCAGGCACTTGCCACCGGCAGCGCCAACATCAACCAGTGCCCGCCCGGTGGCGCGGACGGTGTGACGCGGCTGGCAGCCCTGACCCAGCGCCCACCCTTGCCGCTCAATCCAGATCACGGTCTGGAGGGCCCGCGCACCGTGGCTTTCATTGACGAAAACTGGTGCATTGGCTGCACGCTGTGCATCAAGGCCTGTCCAGTGGACGCCATCGTTGGTGCCAACAAGCTGATGCACACAGTGATTGAACCCCATTGCACTGGGTGTGAGCTGTGTCTGCCCGTGTGCCCGGTGGACTGCATCTTGCTTGAAAACGTCTCCGGCACCGCCACCGGATGGCAGGCCTGGACCCAGGCGCAGGCTGATGAAGCCCGTAGTCGCTACGAATTCAGTAGCTATAAACGCAAGCGGGATGCGGGCGAGAATGCCAAAAGGCTTGAAGAAAAAGCCCGTCTCAAGCTCTCGGATCTGGCGGCTCATTCACAACACACCGACCCGGTCATTCTGGACAAGAAACGCGCCGTGATTGAAGCTGCCCTGGCCCGAGCGCGGGCCAAACGTGGCGCAGACCCTGCTCCCGGCTAAGTCCGCTGGCGCTCGTCAGTTCGCCAGATTCTTGTAGACCCCACAGCCCACGGCCATGTCATCGGCCAGCTCCACATAAGACATCTTGGACTGCACCCGTCCGGTGGTCGGGTTGTTGATGTCATACTCAACCCAGCCCGGCTCCCGCGCAGCCTGCTGGTAAATGGCATGGAGCAAACCCGCTCCATCAATGCCGGGAATGTCCTGCACCCGGGTGCCGACCTTGGATGGGTTGCCGCCAAAAGCCAGGTAGGTGCCTTGTTTGTCCAGCACAAACACGTACATGTCCCGGTCAAAAAAGCCCTGGTTGCGGTCGGTGATGTCACGCAAAAACGTGTCTCGCGAACCGGTGCGGTGCCAATGCTGCATGGCACGGGTCACCAGATCGACCGCTTCTTCTGGCGTGCCCTGCTGTAGCTTGAACAGGGCAAATCCCTCAACCAGCGTCGCGGCCCGGTATTTCAGGTTGGTGGACTGGGCCACGGCGTGTTCGACCATCTGTGCATTGTGCTGGGTGATCTGGTCGAGCTGGCGTACCGCAGAAGTGATCTCACTGAGGCCATGGCTTTGCTCCGCACTGGAATTCGAGATTTGCGCCATATTGGCGGCAACATCCCGGATACCGGAAACAATGCGCGTGATCTGATCACCCGCCTGGCGAATGCTGGTGACACTGGTGCCCACCTGGGTGGACGATGTGCCAATAAGCTGGCGAATTTCCTTGGCTGACTCCGCCGAGCGCTGCGCCAGCGAGCGCACCTCGCTGGCCACCACGGCAAAACCACGCCCCGACTCGCCGGCCCGGGCCGCCTCGACAGCGGCGTTGAGCGCCAGGATATTGGTCTGGAAAGCCAAACCGTCAATCACACCAATGATTTCTTCCATGCGTTTGGCGCTGCCCTGGATCAATTCGATCGATGCAATCGCCTCATTCATGGCACGCACACCATCCTCGGCCATGTCACGCACACCTGCGGCACGGGTGTTGGCGTCACCGGCCATGCGGGCGTTTTCATTCACCGCCGTGGACAAATCTTCAACGCTGGCGGCAGTTTGCTCAAGGCTGGCGGCCTGCTGTTCGGTGCGATGGGAGAGTTCCTGATTACCAGTGGCCAGACTGTTGCCGGCATGGGACACAAAGGCGGCATTGCTGCGGACATTGGCCACCATTTCCGAAATGCTGGTGCTGAGCTTGTAACTGGCATCAAGCAAGGCGGCTACTTCGTCATGCCCGCCCAACACGGGTTTGAAGCGCAAATCACCACGAACCAGATGATGCAAGGCTTCGTCAACCCGCGCCAAGCCACGGGCCAAGGCCAAATACAAGGCCAGAGCCAGATACAGGGTCAGGCCGGCGCCCAGCAGCGCCAGCCAGAACCCGACACTGTCTGATACCGTCAACGCGAGTCCCATGGTCACCATGAACATGATTGACAGCAACAGAAACCGGGCCGCCAGCCCCAAACGTGACAACAGCCACCAGCCCGGGATCATCATCACTTTAAACATCTGGCCTTCCTTGCATTTCTGTGAGCGCGGCGCCATCATACAGTGCAGTTATCCTTGCCTGCCCCGTGCTGCTGCCAACACTGGCAGCAGAAAATCATTCAAGCGAGTGCCGTAAACGCCCGGATGACTTCGGGTGGTGCCTGCACCAGCTCAATCAATACCCCCTCGCCTGCAATCGGGAACTCTTCATTGGCCTTGGGGTGCAAAAAACAGATGTCAAAACCAGCGGCACCCTGGCGGATACCGCCGGGTGCAAAACGCACACCCTGGGCGCTGAGCCACGCCACCGCCGCGAGCAGGTCGTCAATCCACAGCCCCACATGGTTCAGTGGTGTGGTGTGCACAGCCGGCTTCTTGTCGGGGTCCATGGGTTGCATCAGGTCGACCTCGACCTTGAACGGCCCACTGCCCATGGCGCAAATGTCTTCGTCGACGTTTTCACGCTCGCTCTGAAACGTGCCGGTAACCTCCAGCCCGAGCATGTCGACCCAGAGTTTTTTCATCTGGTCCTTGCTGGTGCCTCCGATGGCGATTTGCTGGATACCCAGAACCTTGAACGGGCGCTGGTTGGTCTGGCTGCTCATACAAACTCCACAATCGGCTGGTCCACCGTGAGACTTTCCCCCTTGGCCGCCAGCACCTTGCCTACCACACCGTCCGCCGCGGCAAACAGCACGTTTTCCATCTTCATGGCTTCGATCACGGCCACCCGTTCCCCGGCCAACACCTTCTGCCCCACCTGAACGGCCACATCCACCAGCAAACCAGGCATGGGAGAGAGCACATAACGGCTCATGTCTGGCGGGGCCTTGAAGGGCATCAGGGCATGCAGCTCGGCCATGCGGGGCGAGACCACCAGCACATCGATGCGGGTCCCGTTGTGCTGCAGGCGCAGCGCCAGCGGGTTTTTCGGGGTCCCCCGTTCCACCTGAGCGGTAAACGGCTGGCCATTGCAGGTACCGGTGATACAGACATCATTGAGCCGGGAATCGCTGTGAATTTCATAACTGCTGGCCCCCATCCTGATGCACGCCTGCCCGGTTTCACCGGCAAATTCATCCACATGCACGGGGGTGTAGGCATTGCTACCATCCGGACCCAGTGTGACCACCACATAGTCGCTGCCAACATTCACCGCGTAGCCAGGCAGCTGACCACTCAACCCGGCGGCGCGCACGCGGGATTTGCGACGCACAAACGCAGCCAGTGCAATCAGGAAATGGGGGTCCTCATGCGGCACATCCTCGGCCCGGAAGCCGCTGGCGTAGTTTTCGGCAATGAACCCGGTATTGAAATCGCCGGCAACAAATTTGGGATGAGCCAGCAAAGCAGCCTGGAACGGGATGTTGCTGCTGATGCCGCGAATGACAAAACCGTTCAGGGCTTCGCGCATCTTGGCAATGGCATCGAGCCGGTCAGTGCCGTGCACAATGAGCTTGGCGATCATCGAGTCGTAATACATCGGGATCTCGCCACCGTCCTGCACACCGGTGTCGACCCGCACGCCAAACCAGTCCAGGGTGTTGGCCTGGAACATGGTCTGCCTGGGCGGTGTAAAGCGCACCAGGCGGCCGGTGGAGGGTAGGAAGTTGCGGAACGGGTCTTCGGCGTTGATGCGGCATTCGATCGCCCAGCCGTTGCGCTTGACTTCGGCCTGAGTCATGGGCAGTTTCTCACCCGCAGCCACGCGGATCATCAGTTCCACCAGATCCAGCCCGGTGATGCACTCGGTGACCGGGTGCTCCACCTGCAGGCGGGTGTTCATTTCCAGGAAGTAGAAGCTCTGGTCTTTGCCGACAACGAACTCGACCGTACCCGCGCTCTGGTATTTGACGGCCTTGGCCAAGGCCACGGCCTGCTCGCCCATGGCCTTGCGCGTGGCGTCGCTGATGAAGGGGCTGGGGGCTTCCTCGATCACCTTCTGGTGACGGCGCTGGATGGAGCATTCGCGCTCGTTGAGGTACAGCACGTTGCCGTGGGCATCACCGATCAACTGGATTTCGATGTGACGCGGCTCTTCGACGAACTTTTCCACAAACACACGGTCGTCGGCAAAACTGTTGCGGGCCTCATTGCTGCAACTGGTGAAACCTTCAAAGGCTTCCTTGTCGTTGTAGGCCACACGCAAGCCCTTGCCACCACCACCGGCGCTGGCCTTGATCATCACCGGGTAGCCAATGCCTTTGGCAATTTCAACGGCCTTTTCAGCCGATTCAATGGCGCTGTTGACACCGGGAATGCAGTTGACACCGGCCGAACCGGCGAGTTTTTTCGACTCGATCTTGTCGCCCATGGCCGCCATCGAGTAGTGCTTGGGGCCGATGAAGACAATGCCCTCTTCTTCCACCCGCTTGGCAAATTCAGCGTTTTCACTGAGGAAGCCATAGCCGGGGTGCAAGGCTTCAGCGCCGGTTTGTTTGCAGGCGGCGATGATCTTGTCTGCCACCAGGTAACTCTCGCGGCTGGCGGGAGCCCCAATGTGCACAGCTTCGTCAGCCAGCAGCACATGGCGGGCGTCACGGTCGGCATCCGAATACACAGCCACGGTCTTGATGCCCATCTTCTGGGCGGTGCGAATCACACGGCAGGCGATTTCACCCCGATTTGCGATCAGTATCTTCTTAAACATGTTCTTGTTCTCCTCGGGTCTTAAAGCGGAATGTTGCCGTGTTTGCGCCACGGGTTGTCGAGTTTCTTGTCCTTGAGCATGACCAGGCTGCGGCAGATGCGTTTACGCGTTTCACTGGGCAGGATCACGTCATCAATGAAGCCACGGGCCCCTGCCACAAACGGATTGGCAAAGCGGGCCTTGTATTCGGCCTCCTTGGCGGCGAGTTTTTCGGGGTCACCCTTGTCCTCGCGGAAGATGATTTCCACCGCGCCCTTGGCGCCCATCACCGCGATTTCGGCGTTGGGCCAGGCAAAGTTGACGTCACCGCGCAGGTGTTTGGAGCTCATCACGTCATACGCGCCGCCGTAAGCTTTGCGGGTGATGACGGTGATCTTGGGCACGGTGCACTCGGCGTAGGCGTAAAGCAGCTTGGCCCCGTGTTTGATGATGCCGCCGTACTCTTGGCTCGTGCCTGGCATGAAACCGGGCACGTCGACAAAGGTGATGACCGGGATGTTGAAGGCATCACAAAAGCGCACAAAACGTGCGGCCTTGATGCTGCTCTTGATGTCCAGGCATCCAGCCAGCACCAGCGGCTGGTTGGCGACGATGCCGATGGTCTGGCCGTCCATGCGGCCAAAGCCGATGATGATGTTCTTGGCGTATTCGGGTTGCAGCTCAAAAAAGTCGCCATCGTCGACGGTTTTGACGATCAGCTCTTTCATGTCGTAAGGCTTGTTGGGGTTGTCTGGCACCAGCGTGTCCAGGCTATGCTCCATCCGTCCGGCCGGATCACCACTCTGGCGCACCGGGGCTTTTTCGCGGTTGTTCAGTGGCAGGTAGTTGTACAGGCGGCGCAACATCAGCAGCGCTTCGACATCGTTCTCAAACGCCAGGTCAGCCACGCCGCTCTTGGTGGTATGGGTGATGGCGCCGCCCAGTTCCTCCGCGGTGACATCCTCATGGGTCACGGTCTTCACTACTTCGGGGCCGGTGACGAACATGTAGGAGCTGTCCTTCACCATGAAAATGAAGTCGGTCATGGCCGGGCTGTACACCGCGCCCCCGGCGGATGGTCCCATGATCATGCTGATCTGCGGAATCACGCCGCTGGCCATCACATTGCGCTGAAACACGTCGGCATAACCGCCAAGAGAAGCCACGCCTTCCTGAATGCGCGCGCCGCCCGAGTCGTTCAGGCCAATCACCGGTGCACCAACTTTCATCGCCTGGTCCATGATCTTGCAGATCTTCTCAGCATGGGCTTCGGACAAGGCGCCGCCAAACACGGTGAAGTCCTGGCTGAAGACAAACACCAGGCGACCATTGATCATGCCGTAGCCGGTGACCACGCCGTCACCGGGGATCTTGTTGTCTTGCATGCCGAAGTCTGAGCAGCGGTGCTCGACAAACATGTCCCATTCCTCAAACGTGCCCTCATCAAGCAACACGTCCAGGCGCTCGCGAGCGGTGAGTTTGCCTTTCTTGTGCTGGGCGTCAATGCGTTTTTGTCCCCCGCCCAAACGGGCGAGTTGGCGCTTCTTCTCCAGTTGTTCCAGGATGTCATGCATGGTGGTTGTCTTTCTTGGGTCGGAAAAATGGTTGAAAATAATTGCTATAAATTAGATAGCTGTCAGCGCTTATTTCTTCTGGGCTGAGAGCATATTTCTTGCTGCAGTTGAGGCCGCCATGCGACCTTGCAGAACCTCCTGGGTCAGCGTCGGCAGCATGGCCTGCACCGCCGGGTGCTGGCGAAACGCCTGTTTCAAACCGGCGTCAATATGTTCCCACATCCAGGCCAATGCCTGGTTCTGCCGGCGCGTGAGCCACTGACCATGGCCGGTCTGCAGTGCCTTGAACTCCAGCACCTTGTGCCAGAACACGTCCACCCCCTGACCCAGCAAGGCACTGAGTTGAATGACCTGCGGGTGCCAGATATGCGTGTCATGATGGGCATGGTCGGGGTGGCCATGCAGCCCCAGAAGACGCAGCGACGAGGTGATCTGGGCCTGCGCCCGGGTAGCGGCACTGGCATCAATATCTGCCTTGTTGATCACGACCAGATCGGCCAGCTCCATCACACCTTTCTTGATGGCTTGCAAATCGTCGCCGGCGTTGGGCAATTGCAGCAGCACAAACATGTCAGTCATGTCGGCAACTGCGGTTTCGCTCTGGCCCACACCCACGGTTTCGACGATCACCACGTCGTACCCTGCCGCCTCGCAGACCAGCATGGCCTCGCGGGTTTTTTCGGCCACACCGCCAAGCGTGCCGCTGCTGGGGCTGGGGCGAATAAAGGCCTTGTCGTTCACCGACAGGTGCTCCATGCGGGTTTTGTCACCCAGGATGGAGCCGCCAGAGACGCTGCTGCTGGGGTCCACCGCCAGCACCGCCACGCGGTGACCCTGACCGATCAGGTACAGGCCTAGCGCTTCAATAAAGGTGGATTTGCCCACGCCGGGCACGCCGCTGATGCCCAGGCGCAGCGCCTTGCCGGTGTGGGGCAGCAAGGCGGTCAGGAGCTCATCGGCCTGCACGCGGTGGTCAGCGCGGGTGGATTCCAGCAACGTGATGGCTTTGGCGATGGCGCGGCGCTGCTGGGCACCGCTGCCTTGCAAAATAGGCTCCAGCAAGTTCATTCCAACGCTCCCTGAGTCAGCGACCAGCGGTAATCCAGGTCAAACTCGGACTCGCCCACTTGAACAAAACCATGACGCAGGTAGAAACGATTGGAGGCACTGTGTTTCAACGCGGACAAGGTGATGTCACAGCCTTGTCCCGCCGCCTGTTCCTTGGCCCAATTCAGCGCCCACGCGCCGATGCCTTGACCTTGGCAGGCCGGCCGGATATAGAGGTGATCCAGGTGTAGTGCGTGCAGCCCAGCACCATCATCCGGGCGCAAGGTGATGAAACCAATGCGCTGACCGTCCAGATTGATGTGCTGCATGTGTTCGGGCTTGAACCCAGCCGCGAGGCGCTCGCGTGCCCGAACCGGATCAAAACGCCCAAGGCGCTCCAGGCTCGGTCGCAGAGCCTCCATACGCAAGGCCACCATGTCGTCAAAATCGACAGTGGCAACGGGGCTCAAGGTTGGCATGGTGGCGGTCATCACTCACAAAATCTCAAACACACGCCCATCCGGCAGGCGGTAGCGGGAAAAGTCACGCACATCCAGCGTCATGATGCGGTTGATTCCAGTGTCTGCGGCCAGCCAGAACAGGGAAGCATCAGCCAAATCCATCTCGGTGTGTGGCTCTTCGGTGTACTGACGCATGAATTCGACCATGCTCTCCAGGGTTTCCTGATCAAACGGGTAAATCGTGACCCCGCCTGCGGCCACCCAACGTAAAAAGGCGAAGCGCCGTGGCAAGCCCAGCAAGTAGCTGGCTTCTGTGACGCAGGGCCAAGTGGATGCCAGCATCCAATGTTCGTTGGAGGCTTGCTCAAACAGGCCAACGTAGTGCGCCTGCTGCGGCTGGTCGTGCCCAAACAAGGCCACCAGGGCACTGGCATCAACAAGTGCCGCTGCAACCATGCTTGTCCTTGAGTTTGTTCAGCAGTTGAGCGCGGGAGGCTTCGGTGTCATAGGGCTGCTCATGCCCTTCAAATGATTTTGCGGCCAGGCGCTCGCTGGCCACGGCTACCGGGCCATAGGCACGCTGCTCTTCTTCTGCCACGATGGTTTTCATCAAAGCATGCGGGTCGCGCTTGCCCAGTGCCATTTGCACGGCATTGATGACAAATTGCGACTTGGTCAGGCCCTTTCGCTTGGCGGCAAGCTCCATTTCTTTTTCGAGCAAGGGGTCCATGCGAACGGAAATCGCCATGATCTACTCCTATTGAAATACGGTATTACAGTGTAACGACACGAATTTCAAACAGCCAGCGCTTTCTTGATCTGCTCCAACACATCCTTGGCGCTGGCCGGAATCGGCGTGCCAGGGCCGTAGATGCCTTTGACACCAGCTTCATAGAGCATGTCGTAATCCTGGCGCGGAATCACACCGCCAACGAAGACGATGATGTCGTCAGCGCCCTGCTTTTTCAACTCGGCAATGATGGCGGGCACCAGGGTTTTGTGGCCGGCTGCCAGTGTAGAAACGCCCACGGCGTGCACGTCGTTTTCTATCGCCTGGCGGGCGCATTCTTCGGGGGTCTGGAACAACGGCCCCATGTCCACGTCAAAGCCCAGGTCGGCAAAAGCGGTGGCCACCACTTTGGCACCGCGGTCGTGGCCGTCCTGGCCGAGCTTGCTGATCATCACCCGGGGGCGGCGACCCTGTGCTTCGGCAAAAGCGGCAATTTCTTCCTTGAGCTTGTCCCAACCTTCGGCACTGTCGTAAGCGGCTGCGTACACACCGGTCACCTTTTGTGTATCGGCGCGGTGGCGGCCAAAAGCCTGCTCCATCGCGTCGCTGATTTCACCCACGGTGGCACGCGCGCGCACCGCCTTGATGCTCAAATCCAGCAGGTTGCCCGTGCCGGTTTTTGCTGCATTTGTGATAGCTGCCAGCGCTTGTTCTACCTGGGCTGCATCACGTTTTTGTTTGATGACTTTGAGGCGTTCAATCTGCCCGTCACGCACCGCCATGTTATCGATGTCGCGGGCTTCAATGACATCTTCGGTCTTGAGCTTGTATTTGTTCACACCGACGATCACGTCGCGGCCAGAGTCAATGCGGGCCTGCTTGTCCGCAGCGGCAGCCTCGATCTTGAGCTTGGCCCAGCCGCTATCCACGGCCTTGGTCATGCCGCCCATGGCCTCGACCTCTTCGATGATGGCCCAGGCGGCATCGGCCATGTCCTGGGTCAACTTTTCCATCATGTACGAACCGGCCCAGGGGTCAATCACGTTGGTGATGTGGGTCTCTTCCTGGATGATGAGCTGGGTGTTGCGGGCGATACGGGCGCTGAACTCGGTCGGCAGGGCAATGGCTTCGTCGAATGAATTGGTGTGCAGCGACTGGGTGCCGCCAAATACCGCCGCCATGGCCTCGATGGTGGTGCGCACCACGTTGTTGTAGGGGTCTTGCTCGGTGAGGCTCCAGCCGCTGGTCTGGCAGTGGGTGCGCAGCATCAGGCTCTTGGGCTTTTTGGCCTCAAAACCCTTCATGATGCGGCACCACAGCAGACGGGCAGCGCGCATTTTGGCCACTTC
>NZ_JAQTWM010000143.1 GCF_028689305.1 Rhodoferax sp.
CTGGCTCAGCCATAGCCCGGCACCGGCGACGACATAGGCGAAGCCCGCCAAGAAATTGAACCAAAGCACAAACGGCACATAGTTGCCAGCGGCGGCGCGCGCAACTTCATTGCCAAACAGGATCGTTCCGCCTTCCTTGAGGGTCAGCAAACCGAACCCGATCGCGACAAGGGAAATAGCCCAGATTTGCAATCCGCGCTGTTGCGGTTGTATGGGAGTATTCATGAGACATTTCCGATTCGTTCACGGTGAAATAACATTACTGGACAGCATCTTTCTTGCCGTAGAAGTGCGCCACAAAAGGCTTTTGAAACTCGTTGTGGCAACTGTCGCAACTCGCCTGGAGCGTGCGAAACATCAGCTCCGTTCCTTGGACGTCATTGGACTTAGCTGCCTTGCCGATGGCTTGAGCCTGTTCGACAACGGACCCGTCATAGGCTTTGTACTTGCTGACGCTGGTGCCAACGAACCCCATGATGCGCATTTTTTCAAAAAATGGCGGCTGGCGATGATCTGCAATAAGGGGTGCGATTCTTTCCACCAATGGCCAGTCCTTTTGCGAAATGGCATCCGCCATGCTGTGCATGTTTTTATCCATGTCTTGCATGATTTTTCGCAGGGCCAGTGGTGGGGTATCTGTGCCGTCGTCAGCCCAGGTCATTGCTCCGATCATTGCCATGAGCGTGCCGATTGCAGCCATGGCAATTCTCTTTGCGGTTCGTGCGTTTTTGTATTTCATGGGCGCATCCAGCTAGCGCGGTTTCGACTGCCTAACGCTGTCCAAACAACATGCGTGACAGAAGGCGATCCTTGAGCCCGAACTGGTGGTAGACGACTCCCACAACGTGCAGGGCCACCAGTGCCATCAGCAGCTTTGCGATCCAGCCGTGAACCACGCGCGGCGTATAGATGGCGAAGCTATCCGGCAGCGATCCGGCACTGCCCGCAAAAATCATCTGCGGCAATCCCGCTTGCAGTGCTGTAGCGGCACCGCTGGCGGCCATGGCGAATACCAGCAGGTACAGGCCCGCATGCGCACCTTTTCCCAGCAAGTCCAGTGCGTTGCTACCCGTAGAGGCAACTTGCGGGTGACTTGTGCGCAAACGAACGATCAAGCGCGCCATCATCAGGGCACCAATGGCAAAACCCACGATCATGTGGCCCTGCAAGGCGCCAAGTTTTTCGGGAGACGCGTTGGGAATTTCCTTCAATACGAAGGTGCCCATACCCATCGCAAGCATGATGAGCAGAGCCAGTAGCCAATGCAGACCGACAAGGGCCGGGTGATACCGAGACGGATTTTTTTTCATTTGGAATTCCAGTTTGTTAAAGAGAGTGCGGGGTTGTCAGTCGATTCCACGACCTTCACCCGCCTCTTCGTGGGTGACACCGTCGCGAATGTGGTAAATCCGCTTGAAGGTTGGAATGATTTTTTCATCGTGGGTGACGACAATGATTGCGGTGTCGAACTGCTTGGCCATCTGGTTGAGGATGCGGATCACGGCCAGCGCGCGTTCGCTGTCCAGCGGCGCAGTGGGTTCATCGGCCAGGATCACTGGGGGTCGATTGACCAGCCCGCGGGCGATCGCCACCCGTTGCTGCTCGCCACCGGAGAGCTGCGATGGCATGGCCTTGGCACGGTGCTGTACATCGAGTGCCGTCAACAACGCCAGCGCCTTTTTGCGCGCCTCAGCATTGGGAACACCTGCCAACATGGGTAGCAGGGCGACGTTGTCGGTCACGTCCAGGAATGGGATCAGGTAGGGCGCCTGGAAGACGAATCCAATCTTGTCGCGCCGCAGGGCGCGCAGGTCGGAGATTTTCCAGCCGTTGTCATAGATAACATCCTGGCCCAACACCATGCGCCCGGATGTCGGCTCAATGATGGCACCCAGGCATTTAAGCAGCGTACTCTTGCCCGAGCCTGATGGTCCAACCAACCCCACGACTTCACCGGGTGCGACGACCATGTTGACGCCCTTGAGCGCGTCCACCGCCATGTCGCCCTGACCGTAGCGCTTGGTAAGCCCTTCGATGCGGATGCCGCGTGCAGAAGATTCAGAATGTTGTTTATCCACCGATAGCCTCCGCAGGGTCAACTTTGAGCGCGGCACGGATCGCCAGCACACTGGCCAGAATGCAAATGACCACCACCGCCACGAAGCCGCGAATGGCGTCGCCAGACTCCAGCAGCACGTATTTCGGAAAGACCGGTGCCCAGAACGTGGCTGAAACTTTACCGACCACAAACCCGATCAAGCCCAGGGCCACCGCCTGTTGAAGAATCATCCCGGCAATGGTGCGGTTGGTGGTGCCAATGAGCTTGAGAACCGCGATCTCCCGGATCTTGCCCATGGTCAGGGTGTAGATGATGAAGGCAACGATGGCAGCGCTGACGATTGCCAGAATCACCAGGAACATGGCAATCTGCTTGGCTGCCGTGGCAATCAATTTCTCGATCAGGATGCCCTGCATCTGTGCTCGCGTGTAGACGCTTAGATGCTTCCAGCGTCTGATGGGTTCGGCCACCACATCCGGGTCCGTGCCGGTTTCTATTTGCACCAGCACGGCGTTGACCGAGGTGTTGGTACTTTGCGAGGCGATGACCGCATCCAGCAAGCCGGGCACGCCGGGGCGGTTCAGTGCGGGACTCTGCGCTGTGCGGGCGCGCTGTGCCCGAATGGCATCGTTGTCCTTGAGAAACTGGGCCTCCTGCGCATCTTTCAATGGAATAAAAACCATCGGGTCACCGCCCGAGGAGACCATGCGGCGGGTCAGCCCCACCACGGTGTACTCGTTGCGCCGAATGCGGATGCGGTCCCCCAGCGCGAAGCCGCTGGCAATGTCGGCTACCGCCTCGTAATGACCACGGGTAAGACGCCGTCCCTCAACCAGGTAGCCGGGTTGACCGGGTTGACCCGCGCCGTCAGGTGGAATACCGACCACCATGGCGCGCACGTCGCGTGCTTTACCGTCGCCGAGTTGGCTTACTTGCATGGTCAGGTAAGTGACATTGGCAACGCGCGCCACACCCGATATGCCCAGAATGCTGCGGTAGGTGTCGTCGTAAATACTTGAGGACTCTGCATAGGGACCTTGGGTGTCCTTCTGCACCACCCAAAGGTCAGCACCGCTGTTGTCGAGCAGCACATTGGCATCGTCCACCATGCCCCGGTACACGCCAGCCATGGTCAGTGTCACGCCGATCAATAGCCCGAGTCCGATACCGGTGAACACGAACTTGCCCCAGGCATGCAGAATGTCGCGTCCGGCCAGGCTGATCATGACGACTTGCCCACGATACGGTCAACCACCTTGATGCGGCTGTTAGCATCCAGCGCCTTGAAGCTGTACACCACAATTTGTTCACCCCCACTGAGACCTTGAAGAATCTGCACGCGGCCTTCAAGGTCCGTTGCGCCGGTTTTGATCGGTGCAAAACGCAAGCTGCCGTCCTCAACCACCCAAACACCGAGGTGCCCATCCACGCGTTGTACGCTGGCATTGGGAACGACTGGCATCGACTTTTGTGCCGCCAGTGCTACCGTGACTTCCGCCAGCTCACCAATCGGCGGCAGTACCTGTGGGGTTTGTGTAAACGCAACCTTGGCCAAAATTTCTTCGGTTACGGCGTCGGCATGGGGTTCAATGCGCAATACCTTTCCAGGCAGCAAGTCACCGGCACGCGAGCGCAGGACGATTTGTGCCGGAAGTTGGGCGCTTAGCCCTTGTGCGCGCTGCTGATCAAAGCGCACGCTGACCCAAATACTGCTGGGCTCGACGACTTCAACCACCGCTTGTCCGGCAACCACGGTGGTGCCTGGGTCGGCATCGCGGCGGGTGACGAGTCCATCGACCGGCGAAATCAGACGCAGATTTACCCGCTGGCGAATCAGGCCGTCCCGATCCGCCCGCACGCGGTTCAGTTCCTGGCGTGATGCATCAAGGTTGGCGCGAGCCGCTGACAAGGATGCCTGCGCAATCTGCAACTCTTGTCGCTTTGCCTCCGCACCTTCTTCGCTGACCGAGCGGGCGATCAGCAATTGCTCGTAGCGCTTGGTCTGGATTTCCGCGAACGCTTTGCGGGCACCCACTTCCTGAACTTGCGCCTCAACCGCCAACAGGGTGGCTTCCGCCCGCTTCAGGGTCGCCTCCTGGGCGCCGATCTTGTCGTCCAAGTCGACGGGATCCATCTCGCCCAGCACTTGGCCTTTTGCGACGTGATCACCTGATTGAACCTCCACACGCTTGATGCGTCCGGCAAAGGTGGGACCTATCTTGTGGGTAAACCGTGCTTCTACTGAACCGATACCAAACAAGGCTGGCTTGATAGCCTGGCTGTCGACGCTAATGACCGTAACGGCCACCGGAGCCATGGGCCCGGCCCGCAGCGCAACGTAGCCCAGCAAACCCGCCAATAAAACAAGGACGCTCGCCAACGCGATGGTTCGGCCATGCAGTGAGATGAAATTTTTCATTGGACGTTCCTCATACCGCGTTGATAAATTGCAAAGACACCAGGCGCATCAGCGCGCATGCGAAGAAGGTCCCCGGACAGCATGGACTGCATCACCAAGCCCTGAATGGTTCCGACAAACAGCGTAGCGGCAGCCTGGGTATCCACCTCGGACGTGATTTCCCCGATAGCCTTGCCCTCCTCAATGCGTGCGCGTATGCGTTCGGAATAGCGCTGAATCAACGTCTGGGCCATTTTTTTGGCGGCCGTCTCCTCGGTGCTTTGCAGCTGACCGAACATCATGCGTGGCACGCCCGGGTGTTCCACCACAAAATCGATGTGGCTCATAAACATGGCCTGCATCGCGCTCAGTGGTGAGGAAGTGCCCTCTGCTGCGCTGTCGATTCGCGCCAGCAGGCGGTCTGCCACCCACTCCATGACGGATTGCCAAATGGAATCCTTGCTGGGGAAGTGCCGAAACAGCGCCCCCTGAGTCAAATTCATGTGCTTTGCAATAGCCGCTGTCGTAATGTCGCTGGGGTTTTGCGAACCCGCTAGCGCGATGACTGCCTCCACGGTGACGGCGCGTCGCTCGTCCGCAGGTAGTTTTGATTGGACGTTTTGTGAAGTGACCATGTTAAAAATAATTAAAGCTAGTAATTAATTACTATCTTACATCAATAGGCCTGCGATTACCACTGAATGCGAAAAGTGAAGTCTTAAAAATGCGAAGTGGTCGCACTCGCATGGGAACCGATCAGCTGTTGTCGGGGAAACCTGAGCGTTGAAAGGATGAGGGGGTCATCCGGTCAAGCGGAACACTGAGAACTGAGACGAGCATCATCAGCGGGCATCCATTGTCGTGAAGACCAATGAGCCGAAGTCCACCAATAGTCTCGTGGTAGCTAGTGCCGATTAAGCGAACATCAATGACTGCAATGATGACGGCGAACAAAGCTGCCCAATTTCCGCTAAGGGCAC
>NZ_JAQTWM010000056.1 GCF_028689305.1 Rhodoferax sp.
TTTTCATGATTCTCCTAAAGGAAAAGGGCCGCAGCAGCGCGGCGTAAGTAAAACAGACGCCCAAAATGCCTATCACATCGGACGCTGAGTTGATTGTGCCACAGACAGTTTGAACAAAAAAGAGAGCCAGCCGCTTGGCTGACGATGAGACACTCGGCTGTGAAGTAATTCACAAATCCGTTGCGAGAGAGCCACAGCCCCACCGCTTAAAATCATCGAACTTCACCGAACTTGCCTCGCCTCAAGCCCTCCCATGACCCAATTCGCCAAAGAAACCTTGCCCACCAGTCTTGCGGACGAGATGCGCCGCAGCTACCTGGATTACGCCATGAGCGTGATTGTGGGGCGGGCCTTGCCCGATGCACGTGACGGTTTGAAACCCGTGCACAGACGTGTGTTATTTGCCATGCACGAACTCAACAACGACTGGAACAAGGCTTATAAGAAGTCTGCCCGTATCGTCGGCGATGTGATTGGTAAATACCACCCGCACGGCGACCAGTCGGTGTACGACACCATCGTCCGTATGGCGCAGGACTTTTCCATGCGCCACATGCTGGTAGACGGCCAGGGCAACTTCGGTTCGGTTGACGGCGACAACGCCGCTGCCATGCGTTACACCGAAATCCGCCTGGCCAAAATCGCCCATGAACTGCTGGCCGATCTGGACAAGGAAACCGTGGACTTTGGCCCCAACTACGATGGCTCGGAAAAAGAGCCGCTGGTGCTGCCAACCCGCCTGCCCAACCTGCTGGTCAACGGCTCCGGCGGTATCGCCGTGGGCATGGCCACCAACATCCCGCCCCACAACCTCAATGAGGTGGTGGATGCCTGCCTGCATTTGCTGCGCAATCCGCAGGCCTCGATTGACGAGCTGATGGAAATCATCCCGGCGCCAGACTTCCCCACTGCCGGCATCATCTACGGCATCAACGGGGTCAAGGACGGTTACCGCACGGGTCGGGGTCGCGTGGTGATGCGCGCCAAATGTCACTTTGAAGACATCGACCGGGGCCAGCGCCAAGCCATCATCGTGGACGAGCTGCCCTACCAGGTCAACAAGAAGACGCTGCAAGAGCGCATGGCCGAGCTGGTGCATGAGAAAAAGATCGAAGGTATCAGCCATATCCAGGACGAGTCAGACAAGTCCGGCATGCGCCTGGTGATCGAACTCAAACGCGGCGAAGTGCCGGAGGTGGTGCTCAACAACCTGTACAAACAGACCCAGCTGCAGGACACCTTTGGCATGAACATGGTGGCGCTGGTCAACGGCCAGCCCAAGCTGTGCAACTTGAAAGACCTGATTGAGGTCTTCCTGAACCACCGCCGCGAGGTCGTGACCCGGCGCACCGTGTTCGAGCTGCGCAAAGCACGCGAACGCGGCCATGTGCTCGAAGGTCTGGCGGTCGCGCTGGCCAACATCGACGACTTCATCCGCATCATCCGCGAGTCACCCACCCCGCCAGTGGCCAAGGCCGAGTTGATGACGCGCCCCTGGGACAGCAAGCTGGTGCGTGAAATGCTCACCCGCACCCGTGCCGACGGTGGCGTGGTCAACGCCGACGACTACCGCCCAGACGGGTTGGAGATGCAATACGGCATGGGCAAGGATGGCCTGTATCGCCTGTCTGAAACCCAGGCGCAGGAAATTCTGCAAATGCGCCTGCAACGCCTGACCGGGCTGGAACAAGACAAGATCGTTGCCGAATACAAGGAAGTCATGGCCGAGATTGACGACCTGCTCGACATTCTGGCCAAGCCGGAACGGGTGTCGGTGATCATCGGCGACGAACTCACCGCCATCAAGACCGAGTTCGGCCTGACCAAGCTGGGCACACGCCGCAGCCTGGTGGAGCATTCGTCCTTTGACCTCTCCACCGAAGACCTGATCACCCCGACCGACATGGTGGTGACACTGAGCCACAGTGGCTACATCAAGAGCCAACCTCTGAGTGAATACCGGGCACAAAAGCGTGGCGGGCGCGGCAAACAGGCCACCGCCACCAAAGAGGACGACTGGATCGACCAGCTCTTCATTGCCAACACCCACGATTACATCCTGTGCTTCTCCAACCGCGGACGCATGTACTGGCTCAAGGTCTGGGAAGTGCCGCAGGGCTCGCGCGGCTCACGGGGTCGCCCCATCGTCAACATGTTCCCGCTGGCTGAGGGTGAAAAAGTCACCGTGGTGCTGCCGCTCACCGGCGAAAAACGCACGTTCCCGGCCGATCAATACGTCTTCATGGCCACCAGCATGGGTACCGTCAAGAAAACGGCGCTGGATGAATTCAGCAACCCGCGCAAGGCCGGCATCATTGCCGTGGATCTGGACGAAGGCGACTTTTTGATCGGTGCCGCGCTGACCGATGGTCAACACGATGTGATGCTGTTCAGTGATGGTGGCAAGGCCGTGCGTTTTGACGAAAACGACGTGCGCCCGATGGGCCGCCAGGCCCGCGGCGTGCGCGGCATGATGCTGGAAGACGGCCAGAGTGTGATTGCCATGCTGGTGGCCGAGGACGAATCCCAAAGTGTGCTGACCGCCACCCAGAACGGCTACGGCAAGCGCACCAGCATCACTGAATACACCCGCCATGGCCGTGGCACCAAAGGCATGATTGCCATCCAGCAATCCGAGCGCAACGGCAAAGTGGTTGCCGCCACGCTGGTGCATGCCGATGACGAGATCATGCTGATCACCGATAAGGGGGTGCTGGTGCGCACCCGGGTCGCCGAAATCCGTGAGCTTGGCCGCGCCACCCAAGGGGTGACGCTGATCGGTCTGGATGAGGGCTCCAAACTCAGCGGCTTGCAGCGTATTGTGGAAAACGATGCAATTCCGAGCACAGAGGAACCGGCAGAGGGTGATGCTGGTCACGGCGAACCCCCTTCATCTGGCGCTTGATTGCTACATTATTAGCAGCTAAATATCCAGTTATTTAACGGGCTAGAGCCTGATTTGACATAAATTTCCTGAAAAATGCGCCCTTACAATTTTTCTGCCGGCCCGGCCGCCATGCCCGAAGATGTGCTCAAGGAAGCCGCCGCCGAGATGCTCAACTGGCACGGCAGCGGCATGGGGGTCATGGAGATGAGCCACCGCGGCAAGGAGTTTGGCCAGATTTATGCCGAAGCCGAGGCCGATCTGCGCGAATTGCTGGCCGTACCCAGCCACTTCAAACTGCTGTTCATGCAAGGCGGCGGCTTGGCAGAAAACGCCATCGTGCCGCTGAACCTGTCCCGTGGTGAAACTGCCGACTTTGTGGTCACCGGCAGCTGGAGCCAGAAATCCGCCCAGGAAGCAGCTCGCTACTGCACCACACACGAAGCCGCCAACACCAAAGCCGGTGGCTTCACCACCTTGGTCGCGCCAAGCAACTGGCAACTCAGCGCCAAGCCGGCCTATGTCCATATCTGCAGCAACGAAACCATCAACGGCGTGGAGTTCCATGAACTGCCCGACCTGAAGGCGCTGGGTTGTGACGCGCCGCTGGTGATTGACTTCTCGTCCCACGTGGCCTCGCGCCCGGTGGACTGGACCCGTGTCGGGCTGGCATTTGGCGGCGCGCAAAAAAACCTCGGCCCGGCTGGCTTGACCCTGGTGGCGGTGCGCGAAGATCTGCTGGACCGCGCCCTGCCGATCTGCCCCAGCGCCTTCACCTACAAAACCGTGGCAGACAACCAGTCCATGTTCAACACCCCGCCAACCTATTCAATCTACATCGCCGGGCTGGTCTTCAAGTGGCTCAAGCGCCAGGGTGGTATCGCCGCCATGGAGGCGCGTAATCTGGCCAAGGCCAGCTTGCTTTACGAGGCCATCGACAACTCATCACTCTATGTCAATCGCGTCGACAAAAGCTGCCGCTCACGCATGAACGTGCCGTTTTACCTGCGTGATGAACGTCTGAACGAGGATTTTCTGACCGGCGCCCGTAGCCGCAACTTGTTGCAGCTCAAGGGTCACAAGTCGGTCGGAGGCATGCGCGCCAGCATTTACAACGCCATACCCATCGAAGGCGTGCAGGCGCTGGTGGACTACCTGCGCGATTTTGAACAAACCCGGGCCTGAACACCATGACCACCCCCACCCAGTCAGAAGCCCTTGGTGCTCTGCGCGTGCAGATTGACTCGATTGATCAGCAGCTGCTGTCCTTACTCAACCAGCGTGCCCGGGTGGCCGAGCAGGTTGGCGACATCAAGCGCCAGGAAGGCTCACCTTTTTTTCGACCGGACCGGGTTGCCCAGGTCATTGAAAAAATTCTCGGCGCCAACCAGGGCCCCCTGCAGAACCAGCACGTCGCAGCCATCTGGCGCGAAATCATGTCCGCCTGTCTGGCCCTGGAAGCGCCACAACGCGTGGCAGTACTGGGGCCCCAGGGCACCTTCTGCGAACAGGCCGCCATCGAATTTTTCGGCAGCGCCGCCAACCTGATCTACTGCGCCAACTTCGATGAGGTGTTTCACGCCACAGCTGCCGGCACGGCCCAGTACGGCGTGGTCGGCATGGAAAACTCCAGCGAAGGCGTGGTGGCCCGCTCCCTGGACCTGTTCCTGCGCTCACCCGTGCACGTGGTGGGTGAAGTCAGCCTGCTGGTGCGCCACAACCTGCTGCGTCAGGTGAATTCACTCGACGACATTGAAGTCGTCATGGCCCACCCCCAGGCGCTGGCCCAATGCCAGGGCTGGCTGACCCAGCACCTGCCCAATGCCGAACGCCGTGCTGTCTCCAGCAACGCTGAGGGCGCCCGGCTGGCCGCCACCAACCCGGCCTGGGCGGGCCTGGCCAGCGAACGTGCCGCAGCTCAATTCGGATTGCACATCGTGGCTCATGCCATTCAGGACGAAGCCTACAACCGCACCCGCTTTGCCATCATCTGCCTGCCCCAGACCCTGGCCATGCCCCCGGCCTCCGGTCGGGACTGCACCAGCCTGGTGGTCTCGGTACCCAACCGGCCGGGTGCGGTGCATGACCTGCTGGTGCCGCTGAAAAACAACGGGGTCTCGATGACCCGCTTCGAGTCCCGCCCGGCAAAATCCGGGCAGTGGGAATACTATTTCTACATCGATATCGCTGGCCATCCGTCACAACCCAATGTCGCCGCTGCACTCAAGGAATTGCAGGGACTGTGTGCGTTCTACAAGGTCCTGGGTGCCTACCCAGTCAACGAATGATGTTCGAACAACTTGGCCTGATCGGCTGCGGTCTCATGGGGGGCTCGTTCGCGCTGGCGCTCAAGCGCGCCGGACTGGTCAGGCGCGTGGTGGGCTACAGCAAATCACCCTCCACCACCGAACGTGCCCGCCAACTGGGTGTGATTGATGTCGAAGCGCCGTCAGCGCTGCTGGCCGTCTCCGGTGCTGACATCGTGCTGGTGGCAGTGCCGGTGGCAGCCTCTGAGGCCACCTTCAAATCCATCCGTCACATGGTGTCGCCACAGATGTTGATCATGGATGTGGGCTCCACCAAAAGTGACGTGGTCGAAGCTGCACAGCGCGGCCTGCGCGAACAGGTGGGCTCGTTTGTGCCCGCTCATCCGATTGCTGGCAAGGAACTCGCCGGAGTGGACAATGCCGATGCCGACCTCTACACCGGCAAACAGGTCATCCTGACCCCCACCAAACAAACTCTGGTGGCCCAGCTGCGCAAGGCCATGGAGGTGTGGGCGGCTATCGGCTGCCAGGTCGTGCAAATGCCACCAGAGTCGCACGACGCGGCGTTCGCAGCCGTCAGCCACCTGCCGCACATGCTGGCGTTTGCGCTGATGAACTCGGTCCGCAGCCAGTCCAGGGGGACTGAATATCTGGGCCTGGCCGGCCCCGGTTTCCGCGATTTCACCCGCATTGCTGCCAGCGAACCCAAAGTCTGGCGTGACATTCTGCTGGCCAACCGCACCGAGCTGCTGACCCAAAGCCAGCTGTTTCGCGACCAACTCCAGGCTTTTGAAGCCGCCATGCAAGGCAACGATCCACAAGCTCTGGAAGACCTGATCACCCAAGCCAGCACCGCCCGCACAAACTGGCGCATGACCCAACTCCGCTGACCATGTTTTCCATTCCTTTTCTCGATCTTCCGGCGCTCCAGACTGCGGGCGGCGTCATCACCCTGCCGGGATCCAAAAGCATCTCCAACCGGGTGCTGCTGCTGGCCGCCTTGAGCCGGGGCAGTACCACCGTGCACGACCTGCTGGACTCGGATGACACCCGGGTCATGCTCGACGCCCTGCGCGCGCTGGGCTGTGGCGTCCAGCAAAGCGGCAGCACCGTGGTGGTCAACGGATTGGGCGGTGAACCCATCCGACGGCAGGCCAGCCTCTTCATGGGCAATGCCGGAACAGCCATCCGGCCGCTCACTGCAGCGCTGGCGGTGATGGGCGGCGATTTTGAGTTGCGTGGTATTGCCCGCATGCACGAGCGCCCCATTGGCGATCTGGTCGATGCGCTGCGTCAGTTGGGCTGCCAGATCGACTACCTGGAAAAACCCGGTTACCCGCCCTTGCGCATCGGCCAGCCTGCCTTGAGTCTGGCCGCACCGATTCAGGTGCGTGGTGATGTCTCCAGCCAGTTTCTGACAGCGCTGCTGATGGCTTTGCCACTGGTGGCTGAAAAAGCGGTGGTGATTGAAGTGGTCGGCGAACTGATTTCGCGCCCCTACATCGAAATCACACTGAACCTGCTGGCGCGTTTTGGTGTGCAGGTGCAACGTGACGGCTGGCAACGCTTCACCATTCCTGCCGGCAGCCAGATCCGTTCCCCCGGGGAAATCCATGTCGAAGCCGACGCCTCATCTGCTAGCTATTTTATAGCGCTCGGCGCAATTTCCGAGCGGGCTGAGGGTGAAAAAGGCATCAGAATTCAGGGCGTTGGCGCAGCCTCCATTCAAGGCGACATCCGTTTTGTGGAAGCCGCCCAAGCGATGGGCGCCCATGTCACCAGTGGCCCCAACTGGCTGGAAATTTCACGTGGTGAACCTGGCAAGGGCTGGCCGCTCAAAGCCATTGACCTGGACTGCAACCACATTCCCGATGCCGCCATGACGCTGGCTGTGATGGCTCTCTACGCCCAGGGCACCACCACCTTGCGCAACATCGCCAGCTGGCGGGTCAAGGAAACCGACCGCATTGTGGCCATGGCCTGTGAACTGCGCAAACTCGGGGCCAGCGTGGAAGAAGGCCCGGACTTCATCCGCATCACCCCGCCAGCCACCACGGCAGACTGGAAAGCCGCCAGTATTCATACCTATGACGATCACCGGGTGGCCATGTGTTTTTCGCTGGCGGCCTTCAACCCGGCACAACTTCCGGTACGCATTGTTGACCCCAAATGTGTTGCCAAGACCTTTCCAGACTATTTTGAGGCCCTGCTGTCGCTGGTCCAAACCGATCCCAAACACATCCCGGTGATTTGTGTGGACGGTCCCACGGCCTCGGGCAAGGGCACGCTGGCGGCGGAAGTGGCCCAGCGTCTGGGCTACCACATGCTCGACTCCGGCGCGCTGTACCGCATCGCGGCGCTGGCGGCGACTCGCGCCCACCTGCCACTGGACGCCAGTGCCGAACCCACGCTGGCCGGACTGGCGCAGGAACTCTGCATCCAGTTTGCCGGTGATCGCGTGCGACTGGACGGTGAAGATGTCACGGCAGCCATTCGTACCGAGGAAGTCGGCATGAACGCCTCCAAAATCTCTGCCCTGCCCCAGGTACGCGCAGCCCTGGTGGACTTGCAGCACGGTTTTCGCCAACTGCCGGGGCTGGTGGCTGACGGACGCGACATGGGCACTGTGATCTTCCCGGATGCCAGACTCAAGGTATTTCTGACAGCCAGCGCCCAGCAGCGTGCACAAAGGCGTCACAAGCAATTGATTTCAAAGGGCATTTCGACTACACTTGCCGGTCTTTGCGCCGATCTGGAAGCGCGCGACGCCCGGGACTCGTCCCGCAGCGCCTCGCCTTTGGTACCAGCGCAAGACGCTTTGCAACTGGACAACTCGGATCTCTCGATTGAAAAATCCGTTGACCTGGTGTTGAACTGGTGGCAAGGCAAACAGCCCTTCTGATGATTTTGAAGAGCTGACAAGCGCAAGGGTTGATGCCTTTGCACCGGCCCTCATTCGTCCTCTCGCGCTGCACTGGCGCACTGCGAATGAGGTTCACAAAACTGAACCTCACGGGTGAAACCGTGAATTTAACCTGCGGCTTGCGCCGCATCAAAACATGTCTGAATCTTTTGCCGCCCTGTTTGAAGAGTCCCTGCAACGCACAGAAATGCGCCCAGGCGAAGTGATCACCGCTGAAGTTGTTCGTATTGAGCACAACTTTGTGGTCGTGAACGCTGGTCTGAAGTCTGAAGCCTATGTGCCGCTGGAAGAGTTCAAGAACGATCAGGGCGAAACCGAAGTGCAAGTCGGCGACTTCGTCTCCGTGGCCATCGGCTCCATCGAAAACGGCTACGGCGACACCATCCTGTCGCGCGACACCGCCAAGCGTCTGGCTTCCTGGATGAGCCTGGAAAAAGCCCTGGAAACCGGCGAATTTGTCACTGGCACCACCAGCGGCAAGGTCAAGGGTGGTTTGACCGTCTTGGTCAACGGCATCCGCGCCTTCCTGCCCGGTTCCCTGGTGGACACCCGTCCGACCAAAGATCTGTCTCCGTACGAAAACAAGACCCTGGAATTCAAGGTCATCAAGCTCGACCGCAAGCGCAACAACGTGGTGCTGAGCCGCCGCGCCGTGGTGGAAGCCTCCATGGGTGAAGAGCGCTCCAAGCTGATGAACACCCTCAAAGAGGGCGCGATCGTTCAGGGCGTGGTCAAGAACATCACCGAATACGGCGCGTTTGTGGACCTGGGCGGCATCGACGGCCTGCTGCACATCACCGACATGGCATGGCGCCGTGTCCGTCACCCCTCTGAAGTGGTGACCGCTGGTCAGGAAATCACCGCCAAGATCCTGAAGTTCGACACCGAAAAGAACCGTGTCTCGCTGGGTCTGAAGCAAATGGGCGACGATCCCTGGATGGGCGTCAACCGCCGCTACCCACAAGGCACCCGCATGTTCGGCAAGATCACCAACATCGCCGACTACGGTGCGTTTGTGGAACTGGAACCCGGCATCGAAGGCCTGGTTCACGTGTCCGAAATGGACTGGACCAACAAGAATGTGGCGCCTTCCAAGATCGTGTCGCTGGGCGACGAAGTCGAAGTCATGGTTCTCGAAATCGACGAAGACAAGCGCCGTATTTCCCTGGGCATGAAGCAATGCAAGGCCAACCCTTGGCAGGAATTTGCGCAAAACACCAAGCGTGGTGACCGCGTCAAGGGCCCGATCAAATCCATCACCGACTTCGGTGTGTTCGTCGGCTTGGCTGCCGGCATCGACGGCCTGGTTCACCTGTCCGACCTGTCCTGGAACGAGCCGGGCGAAGCCGCTGTGCGTGAATACAAGAAGGGTCAGGAAGTCGAAGCCATCGTGTTGGCCGTTGACGTGGACCGCGAACGCATCTCCTTGGGCATCAAGCAGCTCGACTCCGACCCCTTCACCACCTTCTCGTCGATCAACGACAAGGGTTCCGTGGTGACTGGCAAGGTCAAGACCGTGGATGCCAAGGGCGCTGAAATTGACCTCGGCGAAGACATCATCGGCTACCTGCGCGCCAGCGAAATCTCCCGCGACCGCGTGGAAGATGCCCGCAACGTGCTCAAGGAAGGTGACGAAGTCACCGCTGTGGTGGTCAATGTGGATCGCAAGACCCGCAACATCCAGTTGTCGATCAAGGCCAAGGATGCCGCAGACCAAAGCGAAGCCATGGCAACACTGAGCCAGCAATCCGCTCGCGAAAACGCTGGCACCACCAGCCTGGGCGCCCTGCTGCGTGCCAAGTTGGACAACAATAACTAATTCGTTATTGCCCACTGAACTGACGACCGGCTGCCTGCGTGCACCGGTCGTTTTTTTCTTCGTATCCCACCCCAAACCATGACCCGTTCCGACCTCGTTGAAGAACTTGCAGCACGTTTCAGTCAGCTGACTCAGCGTGATGCCGAGTTTGCTGTCAAAGCGATCCTGGACGCCATGAATGACGCCCTGGTCCGGGGACACCGCATCGAGATCCGTGGTTTTGGCAGTTTTTCCGTCAACTATCGCCCTCCTCGCATGGGTCGCAACCCACGCAGTGGTGAGAGTGTGGCCATTCCTGAAAAGCGTGTTCCACACTTCAAGCCGGGTAAAGCCTTGCGCGAAGCCGTCGACCAACGAACAGCCCAGCTGGAACAGACCCACCGGTCTTGACACAGCGCTGATACCCTCCTGATACTTGTCCACCAAGGTGAGCGCTAAAATTTCGACCACTTTGGGACATACCGATGCATAACATTCTGTGGTTGCTTAAGTGGGTGCTTAAGGCAACCATTTTTTTTACCCTGTTTGCCTTCGCGCTGAACAACCAGCAGGACACAACAGTTCATTTTTTCTTTGGTAACCAATGGCAGGCGCCACAGGTGCTGGTCGTCCTCACCGCTTTTGCCACCGGGGTTGCTGTGGGTGTGCTGGGGATGGTGCCTTGGTGGTGGAGGCAACGCCGTCACGCCCAGGCTGCCCAAGCATCGACTACACCGACCGTCGCAACACCAGCCACGTCCCAGGCTTCCGTGCCCGCCTACGCCGATGGAATTTGATCTGGGCTGGATCCTGCTGGGACTGCCACTGGCCTTTGTGTTGGGCTGGCTGGCCTCGCGTTTTGATTTGCGCCAGATCCGCCTGGAAAATCGGCAAGCCCCCAAGGCCTATTTCAAGGGTCTGAACTACCTGCTCAATGAGCAACAGGATCAGGCCATCGATGCCTTCATTGAAGCGGTCCAGAACGACCCCGACACCTCCGAGCTGCACTTTGCGCTGGGCAACCTGTTCCGGCGCCGCGGTGAGTATGAACGCGCTGTGCGGGTGCACGAACACCTGCTTTCACGCGCCGACCTCAGCCAGGTTGACCGGCATCGTGCCCAACACGCGCTGGCCCTTGATTACCTCAAGGCCGGTCTGCTGGACCGGGCGGAAGCCGCCTTGATCAAACTCGAAAACACCGCGTTTGAAACCGAAGCCCGCCTGGCCTTGCTGGCCAACTACGAACGTAGCCGCGACTGGGCGCTGGCCGCTGAAGTGGCCAACAAGCTCGAACGTGCCGCGCAAGGCAGCTTTGGCCACCGGCTGGCACATTACCTGTGTGAACAGGCGGCAGATGACGTCACCCATGACCGTGTGGAGCGTGCCTGCCAGCGCCTGCAGGAGGCCATGGTCCATGCCCCCGACGCGGCCCGCCCGCGCCTGGCACTGGCACAAATATATGCCAATACAGGGCAACTTTCTCTGGCACACCAGACACTGATGGATGCGCTGGAGAGTTCACCCAATGCCGTTGGACTGATTGCCGGCCCGTTGGCAGACATCGCTGTGCGCCTTGGTGAGGTGGCCCCGACGTTGGCGCGCCTGCAAGAACTTTATGCAGAAAGCCCGTCACTGGATGTGCTCGATGCCATCGTGACACTGTCAGTCAACACGCCTGATGGCAGCAACAGCCAGCGTGACTGGTATGCCCGCCATCTGGAGCGCGAACCCTCCCTGGTGGCGGCCACACGCTGGATCGCCCAGGAAAAGTTTGAACACGAGCAGTTTCATCCGCAGGTGCAACGTGCGCTGGACCATGCCGTCAAGCCGCTGTTGCGTTACCGTTGTGCAGCATGTGGGTTTGAGGCCACTCAACATTTCTGGCAATGCCCTGGCTGCCAGACCTGGGACAGTTATCCCGCCCGGCGGGTTGAAGAACTATGACCATCTCCAAAGAAAAACTCAGCCAGGCCCGCGTTCTGGTGGTGGGCGACGTGATGCTGGATCGTTATTGGTACGGTGCAGTGGACCGCATCAGCCCCGAAGCGCCGGTGCCAGTGGTGCGCATCACGCGCGAAGAAGAGCGCAACGGCGGCGCCGCCAATGTGGCGTATAACCTGATTACCCTCGGTGCCCAATCGTCCCTGCTGACCGTGGTGGGAGAAGACGAGGCCAGTCACAAGCTTGAAGCCCTGGTGGCCAACACTGGCATACAAACCCACTTCGGACGTGATGCTGACCTCCAGACCACTGTCAAGCTGCGGGTGATTGGCCGTCAGCAACAACTGCTGCGTGTCGATTTTGAGAACACCCCCAAAACCGAAGTCCTGGCCTCTCAAACGGCCACCTTCAACACACTCCTGCCCAGCCATCACGCGGTGCTGTTTTCTGACTATGGCAAGGGTGGGCTGGCCCACGTCAGCGACATGATTGCGCACGCACGCGCTGCCGGCAAACCCATCCTGATCGACCCCAAAGGCAGCGATTATTCGCGCTACCGGGGCGCCACCATCATCACCCCCAACCGCGCTGAACTGCAACAGGTCGTGGGTGCCTGGCACAGCGAAACCGATTTGCAGAACAAAGCCCAGGCGCTGCGTCAACAACTCGACTTGCAAGCCGTTTTGCTCACCCGCAGCGAGGAAGGCATGACCCTGTTTGACACGGAAGGTCAAGTCAGCGTCAGTGCCCAGGCCCGCGAGGTGTTTGACGTTACCGGTGCTGGCGACACAGTGATTGCCACCATGGCCGCGCTGGTGGCGGCCGGCCTGAGTCTGCGTGAGGCCTTGCCGCTGGCGAACCGGGCCGGCGGTCTGGTGGTTGGCAAATTTGGCACCGCCACCGTTTCTTATGAGGAGTTGTTTGCATGACCCGTATTGTTGTGACTGGCGCCGCCGGTTTCATTGGCAGTAACCTGATCAAAGGGCTCAACACACGCGGCCTGACGAACATCATCGCCGTGGACGACCTCACCCAAGGTGACAAATTCCGCAATCTGGCCGACCTGCAGATTGCCGACTATGTGGATGCCGACGACTTTTACAACGCTTTTGCAGGCGGAGCCTATGGGCAGGTTGAAGCCGTTTTCCATGAAGGTGCCTGCAGCGACACCATGGAGATGAACGGCAAATACATGATGCAAAACAACTTTGCGACTTCGGTCCAGTTGTATCAGGCCTGTCAGAAACGCGGCGCCCGGCTGTTGTATGCCTCCAGTGCCGCCACCTACGGCGGCTCGGACACTTTCCGCGAGGAACCCGCGTTTGAACACCCGCTCAATGTCTACGGCTACTCCAAACTGCTGTTTGACCAGCGTATGCGGCGTGAATGCGGCTTGGACTTCCAGCGCGCCATGGTCGGCAAGACCATGCAGGTGGTGGGCTTCCGTTACTTCAACGTGTATGGCCCGCGGGAACAACACAAGGGCCGCATGGCCAGCGTGGCGTTTCACCAATTCAACCAGTTCCGCGCCGAAGGCAAAGTCAAACTTTTTGGTGACTACGGTGGTTATGGGCCAGGCGCCCAAATGCGTGACTTCGTGTTCATTGACGACGTCGTCGCCGTGAACCTGTGGTTCTATGACCACCCCGGCATTTCAGGCATCTTCAATCTCGGTACCGGTCGCGCCCAGCCGTTCAATGATGTCGCCAGTTCAGTGGTCAACAGCCTGCGTCAGCTCGACCATCTGCCGCCGCTGCGGCTGGACGAACTCAGCGCGGCTGGTTTGCTCGAATACGTCCCGTTCCCGGACGCCTTGCGCGGCAAATACCAGTGTTACACCCAGGCGGACCTGAGCGCCCTGCGCGCCACCGGTTGTGATCACACCTTTGCGGACGTTCAAACCGGCGTGGCGCAATACGTCAGCTGGCTGGCCCGGCAGGGTTGAACACACAGCGGACACATCAAACCAAATCACTTCAAGGGCGTGTTGGCATGCTGAAAAAACTCTTTGTCATTCTGAGCTGGCTGTCTGCAAGCGCGTGTTTTGCAGCGCTGGACATCAACCAGGCCACCGAAGCCGAGCTCGACAGCGTCAAGGGCATTGGCCCGGGGACCTCCAACAGAATTCTCGAAGAGCGCCAAAAGGGCCACTTCAAGGACTGGAAAGACTTCATCACCCGGGTTAAAGGTATCGGCAAAGGCAATGCCGCCCGCTTTTCAGCAGAAGGTGTGACGGTCAATGGCCAACCGTATGCAACCGGTTCTACACCCGCTGCCACCCCCCGGGACCCGAAGAAAACGCCGTAAGCAGGACACCCCACCATGCAGTCCGTTGCAGCCATTTGTATCGGCGCCTGCCTCGGTGCGCTGGCCCGCTGGGGACTGGGGCTCTGGCTCAACCCGGGTGCGCTGATTCCCTATGGCACACTGGCCGCCAACCTGATAGGTGGCTACCTGATTGGCGTGGCGGTGGCGCTGTTCCAGGCGCTGCCCCATCTGGACCCGGTCTGGCGTCTGGCCATCATCACCGGGTTTCTGGGTGCCCTCACCACCTTTTCAAGTTTTTCAGCCGAGGTGATCGGCATGCTGGGCCAGCAGCGTTATCTGCTGGCCTTTGGCACGGCGGCCCTGCACCTCTTTGGCTCCCTGCTGCTGACGCTGGCAGGGATCAAAACCGTGGCCTGGACCATCACCGCCAACGCCTGAGACGCCCCCTAGCGGCGGACTGGCGCGCACCCGACGCGGCTACAGCGTCAGGACGCTGCAGCCGGTGGTCAGGCGTGCCTCCAGGTCGCGATGCGCCTGCTGCACATCTTCGAGCCGGTAACGCTGGTCAATATGAATCCTGACCTGGCCACCGGTCACCACACCAAACAAATCGTCCGCCATGGACTGGGTATTTTCCCGGGTCGCAATATGGGTAAACAGGGTCTGGCGAGTCACGTACAGCGAGCCCTTTGTGCCCAGCAAACCCGGGGCAAACGGCGCCACCGGACCCGAGGCATTGCCAAAACTGGCCATCAGGCCAAATGGGGCCAAGCAATCCAGCGACTTGTCCCAGGTATCCTTGCCAACCGAGTCATACACCACCTTGACCCCCCTGCCACCGGTGATGTCCTTCACCCTGGCCGCAAAATCCTCACGGCTGTAGTTGATGACAAATGCCGCGCCGTTGGCCTTGGCCAGCGCACATTTGGCGTCCGAACCGGCCGTCCCGATCAGCTGCAAGCCCATGGCCCTGGCCCACTGGCAGGCAATCAGCCCGACCCCGCCGGCAGCCGCATGGAACAGCACAAAGTCGCCCGGCTGCAAGCCACCCTGAGGTTGCGTGCGCTTGAGCAGGTATTGGGCGGTCAGGCCCTTGAGCATCATCGCCGCACCGGTTTCGAATGAAATGGCATCGGGCAGGCGGCAAACACACTTGGCCGGCATCACGCGCAGGTCACAGTAGCTGCCTGGCGGCTGACTGGCATACGCCACCCGATCACCCGGCTGCAGGTGCGTCACGCCCTCACCCACCGCTTCCACCACACCGGCAGCCTCCATACCCAGCTGCAACGGCATGGTCATGGGGTACAAGCCGCTACGCTGATAGACATCAATGAAGTTCAAACCGACCGCATGATGGCGGATGCGAACCTCGCCTGGGCCAGGTTCACCGACAGTCACCTGCACCAGCTTGAGCTGTTCTGGGCCGCCATGTTGGTCAATACGAATCGCACGGGATGTTTGCAAGGTCATGGGAAAAGTCCGGTAAAAGCGAAGGGACGCCATGTTGCCACGAAATGGTGTCCCCGTTATTCCTGCGAGAATGAACCGCTTTTGATGTCATGGTCACGCCGACCATCTGGACCCCAAACCCTGCCGGCCACACTGGCAGAACCCCCATGCACCACACCCGAGTTACCCCGACGGCCGCCTTGCTGCTGGTCATTCCACCGCTGTTATGGGCCGCCAATGCCGTGGTTGGACGGCTGGTATCCGCCATGGTCTCGCCGATGACCCTGAACCTGCTGCGCTGGAGCATTGCCTTTGTCCTGCTGCTGCCGCTGGCCGCCCCCGTGCTGCACCCCGGCAGCGCCCTGTGGCCCAGCTGGCGACGTTTCATGGGACTGTCCCTGCTGGCCATTGGTGGCTACAACGCCCTGCTCTACCTGGCGCTCAACACCTCGACGCCGATCAACGTCACGCTGGTCGGCTCCATCACCCCGGTCTGGATGCTGCTGATTGGTCGGCTGTTTTTTGGCAAACCCATTTCACCGCGCCAATGGCTGGGCGCAGCCATGTCCATCCTTGGCGTGATGCTGGTGCTCAGTCGGGGACAACTCGACGTGCTGCTGCAGGTGCGGCTGGTGCCAGGTGATCTCTACATCCTGATGGCTTCTGCCGCCTGGGCCTACTACAGCTGGATGCTGGTTCACCCCACCTCCGAGCCCAGCAGCATCCGCAGCAACTGGTCGGCTTTCCTGATGGCCCAGATTGCCCTGGGCTTGGTCTGGTCAGCGCTGTTTGCCGGCGGTGAATGGGCACTGGGCCTGGGCCGGTTCACGCCCAGCTGGCCGCTGGCCGCGGCGCTGCTGTTCATCGCCCTGGGTCCAGCCTTGCTGGCCTACCGGGCCTGGGGCGCTGGCGTGTCCCGCGCCGGGCCGTCGGTGGCCGGCTTTTTCATCAACCTGACACCGCTGTTCACCGCGGTACTGTCAGGCCTGTTTCTGGGTGAAACACCACATGGCTACCACGCACTGGCCTTCGCGCTGATCGTGGGCGGCATTGTGGTGTCGTCACGCCGTTGAACTCACTGGGGCTTGAAACCGCTGTCCTTGATGATGCGGGCCCAGGTCTGGGCATAGGCGTGCTCGCGGCTACCCAACTGCTGCTGCGTCATGTAACCCACGGTCAGGCCCATGGCGCTCAAACGGTCACGCACCTCGGGCAGCGCCACCACTTTGGCTACCGCTGCCGACAGTTTGTCGACGGTGGCTTGTGGTGTGCCCTTGGGGGCAAAAATGCCGTAATACGGCACGTCTTCAAACCCGGCCAGCCCCAGCTCGGCAAAGGTCGGCACATCCGGCAAGGCGGCCTGGCGTTTGTCACCCAGTACCGCCACCATGCGAATCTTGCCGGCTTTCTGGTTTTCAATGAAATCCGGCACCGAACCAACCCCGGCGTGAATCTGGTTACCCAGCATGTCGGCCATCATGGGGGCGCTGCCACGGTACGGGGCAGACTGCAAGTCCAGCTTGTATTTCTGGCCAATCACCTTGACCAGAAACTCCGGCACCGAAGCCGGTGCGGGCACACCCACAGTGTCTTTGCCCGCCCCCTGCTTCTGCACCCAGGCCACGTATTCGGCCATGCTCTTGGCAGGCGTGCCGCCTGACACCGCCAGACCGTTGACAAAAGTGGCAAAACCAGCCACCGGCACAAAGTCCCTGGCCGAGTCATAACCGGGGTTTTTCACCACCAGCGGCAGGATCGAGATGGTGTGGTCATGCGACAAAAACAGCGTATTGCCGTCTGGCGCAGCGGCTTTGAGCGCCTGGGCGGCAATCTGGCCACCGGCACCAGCCTTGTTGTCCACCACCACGGGCACCGCCAGCGGGTCCTTGAGCTTATCGGCCAGGATACGGGCGATCGCATCCGTCCCGCCACCGGGTGGAAAACCCACCATCAACTTGATCGGACCAGTCTGAGCCTGTGCCAGACCGGCGGCCAGCAGCCCACCAGCCACCAGGGTCTGCGCCATGCGCTGAACCCAGCGTCGTGCTTGAAATTGAACCATCGTGAATCTCCTGTTTAAAAAAAGTGACGCCCAAGGCGTTCAGAAAGTACCGGGATAAGCCCCACCATCGGCCAGCACATTCTGGCCATTGATGTAACCCGCCTGCTGGCTGCACAAAAAAGCGCAGATGGCGCCAAACTCGTCGGGTGTACCAAAACGCCTGGCCGGGATGGTGTTGCGCCGCGCCGCCGCCACGATGTCCAGCGCCTGCCCGGTCTTGTCCGCCGCGCCCTGCAGCACGGCCTGCAGACGATCGGTCTCAAAAGCACCGGGCAGCAGGTTGTTGATGGTGACACCGCTGGCGGCCAGGCTGCTGCGCGCCAAACCGGCGACAAAGCCGGTCAAACCACTGCGCGCGCCGTTGGACAGGCCCAGCACATCGATCGGCGCCTTGACCGCGCTGGAAGTGATGTTGACGATGCGACCAAAGCCGCGCGCAGCCATGCCGTCCACCGTCGCCTTGATGAGTTCGATCGGCGTGAGCATGTTGGCCTCCACCGCACGGATCCAGTCCTCGCGGTCAAACTGGCGAAAGTCGCCGGTGGGCGGCCCACCCGCGTTGGTCACCACAATGTCAAAGTCCCGGCGCTGGGCAAACACCGCCGCCCGGCCCGCCTCTGTGGTGATATCTGCAGCAACAAATTGCACACTAGCCCGCGTATTACCTTGACTTTTAGCTATCAATTCTGAAGCAGATGAAGACAAAGCTTCCAGCCCACGTGCCACCATCAGCACATGCACACCTTCGGCTGCCAACGCTTTGGCACAGCCCAGACCCAGCCCTTTGCTGGCGCCACACACCAGCGCCCATTTACCGGAAATTCCCAGATCCATCGTCATCACCCCCGTTTGATTGAACGTCGAGCGGACCAGCCGCTCAGCTGATCCGTCCCCCTGCCTATTTCACCACCTCGCAGTCGGCCCCCGGCATGGCCTTCAAGACCGCCTGCGCCAGCTCCTGGGACTTGCCATGCACGTTCCCCGGCGCGTCAAAACCGGGCTCGTTGCCCTGGCTCGGAAAATTGCGCCCGGCCACAATGTGCAGCGGATCGGCATCGTCGCCAAAAATGGCCTTGTAACGACTGATCACGCGGTACCCCAGACTGTCGGCCTGACTGTAGATGATCCGGTTGCGGGCGCTCCAGCCCGCTGCCTGGCTGGCAATGGTGGCGCCGATGTCCACCCAGAAGTAGCTGGCATTCGGCGCAATGGCCTTGAGCTGCTGCAGCAGCACCCGCTGGCTGTCCGCAAACGAGATTTCTGACTGGTTGGTGCCCAGCGCAATGATGATGATGTCGGCGTCGGCAATGAAATTCCGATCCTGCGCCACACTCTCCAGCGCGGTTTTCTTGATCTGCAAGCCTGGCGCGGTGATCGAGCGTCCGACGTCATAACTGATCTTGACGCTGCCGCCCAGGCGGTGCCCCAGACTGGCCTCCAGCCGCACACTGTGCAGGCCGTAGGCAATCGAGTCCCCCAGCACATACACCGACAGCGGCTGCTTGCGCCCACACCACTGCTCGCTGCCGACGGCCTGCAGGATCGCGCTGGACAGGGCGCCGTCAAAACCATGCACATTGCCCGGGCCACCATAACCTTCTTCGGTGTTCCAACCCGGGAAATTCTGCCCCGGCACGATCGCCAGCGGGTCGGCGGTGGGGCCAAAAATGGCCTTGTAGCGGCTGATGACACGGTAACCCAGGACACCAGCATTGTCGTAAATCACCTTGTTGCGCTGGTTCCAGCCCGGCACCTGAGGGGCAATGGTCGCCCCGATGTCGACCCAGAAATAGCGGGCCTGTGGCGCGATCTCGTGCAAGCGCTGCATCAATTCACGCTGGCTGGCCTCGAACGACGCTTCAATCTGGCTCATCCCCAGCACGATCACGATCACCCCCGCCTTGGCGATGAAGGCACGATCTGCCGCCACACTTTGCAAGGCACTTTGTTTGATCTGCTTACCCGGCGTGGTGATGGAGCGGCCAGCGTCATAACTGATGCGCGCCGGACCACCCAGGCGCTCCTGCAGCTTGGCCTCCAGCCCGTCCAGCGCCAGACCATACCCGATGGAGTCGGCCAGCACGTAGGCTGACTGTGGCGCCGGTTTGACCGCTGCCGCCCACACCCCCCAAGACGGCAGCCACCACAACACGGCCAACACCAACATCCATCGCCTTGCGCCCCCCCACATGCTTGCCTCCCGCTTCTTCATCGGCTGCGCATGAACACAAAAATGCCCAGCAGCACCATCACCGTGCCAGCCGCCACCCAGGTGGTGAACGGCTCCCCCAAAATCAGCGCCCCCATCAGAATGGTGGACATCGGCCCCACCATGCCGGTCTGGGCCGTCAGCGAGGCCCCGATGCGCTCAATGGCCATCATCACCATCAGGACCGGTGCGGCGGTGCACAGGGTGGCGTTCAACACCGACAGCCAGATCACCTCTGGCGCCACCAGCGCCGCGCTGAACGGGCGCAGCAGCACAAACTGCCCGACACACAGCAGACAGGCCACCAGGGTCGCCAGGCCCACCAGCCGCAGCGACCCCAGCCGTTTGACCAGTTCACCGCTGAAACTGAGGTAGAAAGCGTAACTGACCGCACTCAGAAACACCAGCAGCGCACCCCACGCGGCCTCAGCCCCTTCAAGCTTGATCTCGTGCCCAAACACCATCAACACACCACCATAACTGATGGCCATGCCCAGCGCCTGCCAACGCTGGATATGCCGCTGATGCAGCAACAACCCCAGCAGCAGAACCAGCGTCGGGTTGAGGTACAAAATCAGCCGTTCCAGCGAGGCGCTGATGTAACTCAGGCCGGCAAAGTCCAGAAAACTCGCCAGGTAGTAACCCGTGAACCCCAGCCCGATGACCCCCGCCCAGTCTCGGCGCGACAGCGCCGGCTGGCCCCGGCTCGCCCACCACGCCATCACGGCAAAAATCGGCAGCGCAAACAACATCCGGTACATGATCAGGGTCACTGCATCCACCCCATGGCGGTAAGCCAGCTTGACAATGATCGCCTTGCCACTGAATGCCATCGCCCCCACGGTTGCCAGGGCGAGCCCCTGGGCACGCCGCGCCGTCAACTGTGCGTCCCCCGTGGTCATGCTCAGTTCAAGGCCGGTGTGCTGGAGAGCACTTCATCCAACACGGTCACCCCTTCGGCCACGCGCAAGGCCCCAGCCAGACGCAACGGACGCATGCCGTCAACCACCGCCTGACGCTTGAGGGCATCGCTGTTGGGTTCACGGGTGATCTGGCTCTTGAACGCCTCGGACACCACCAGCAGTTCATACAGGCCGGTGCGCCCCTGGAAGCCGGTCATGCGGCAATCGACACAACCCACCGGCTTGAAGGGTTTGTAGCCACCGCTGAGTTGCCAGGGCTTCACCGCCTCGGCCAGCACCTCGCGGGTCGCCACCGTGTCCGGCTGTTTGCATTGCGGGCACAGGGTGCGCACCAGCCGCTGCGCCAGCACCCCCAGCAGCGTGGCGCTGATCAGGTACGACGGCACACCCAGCTCCAGCAGGCGGGTGACCGCCGACGGCGCGTCATTGGTATGCAAGGTGGAAAACACCAAGTGCCCGGTGAGCGCCGCCTGCACCGCCATCTCGGCGGTGGCCTGGTCGCGAATTTCGCCCACCATGATGATGTCGGGGTCTTGCCGCATCAGGGCGCGCAAACCTTCGGGAAAGCCAAAGTCAAGCTGTGGCTGCACCTGGGTCTGGTTGAAGGCCGGCTCGATCATTTCGATCGGGTCTTCCACCGTGCTGACGTTGACCTCTTCAGTGGCCACCCGTTTCAACGTGGAATACAGCGTGGTGGTCTTGCCCGAGCCGGTTGGGCCGGTGACCAGGATGATGCCGTTGGGACGCTTGACCAGCGCCTCCCAGCGCTGGGCATCGTGCGCCGAAAAACCCAGCGCATCCAGGTCCTTGACGGTGGTCTCGGGGTCAAAAATCCGCATCACCATTTTTTCGCCAAAAGCGGTCGGCAGGGTGGATATCCGCATCTCGACCTCATCCCCCCCCGGATTGCGGGTCTTGATCCGGCCGTCCTGCGGCCGACGCTTTTCCACCACGTCCATGCGCCCCAACAGCTTGATCCGCGCCGTCATGGCAGTCAGCACCCCCATCGGCATCTGGTACACCGGGTGCAATACACCATCAATGCGGAAGCGGATCACGCCCTGCTCGCGGCGCGGCTCCAGATGGATGTCGCTGGCACGCTGGTCAAAGGCATATTGCCACAGCCAGTCCACCACCTGCACCACACTCTGGTCATTGGCATCAAGCTGCCTGTTGCTCTTGCCCAGTTCGACCAGTTGCTCAAAACTGGAGCCGGCGTTGTTGCCAGCCTTGGCCGCTGCCCGCACCGACTTGGCCAGGGCAAAAAACTCTGCCGTGTAGCGCTGAATGTCCTGCGGGTTGGCCACCACCCGGCGCACACTGCGGCGTGACTGACGCTCCACCTCGGCCACCCAGTCGGTCAGGAACGGCTCGGCCGAGGCCACCACCACCTCGCGGGCCGTCACCTGCACCGGCAAAATCTTGTGCCGCTCAGCGTAGGCTGGGCTCATGGTGTCAGCCACCTTGCCCACATCGACCTTGAGCGGGTCAATCCGCAGATAAGTCAGCCCGGCATGCCCGGCCAGCCACTGGGTCAGGGCCTCAATGTCCATCGGCTTGTCGTCGCTGGCGCGGCGCACCGCCACACTGGCCAGGCGCACCAGCGGGTGCTGGGCACTCTCGGCCTGGGCGCAACGGGTATGGATCCGCTGCGCCTCCTGCGCCGCGATCACCCCATCACCCTGCAGCCATTGCACCAGCTGGCGCCAGTCCAGCGGGCCACCCGCAGCCGCTGCACGCGCGTGATGATTGCCCGGACTCATGACAACATGGGCTTGAACACCCGCACCCATTTGGTGGCGGGCAGGCCCCACAAGTTTTCGATGACGCTGGCACGCGCCATCAGCGCCTCACGCTTGGGCCGACTGGGGGTGTGCTGGGCCAACACCACGGTATTGCCCTCGCGCGTGGGTTTGAAGGCCCACACCGCCTCCTTGCCAAAAGCAGCCGAGATTTTCTCAACGCTGCGCTCAAAACTGGAGGCCCGGCCAAACAGGTTCACCGTCATGCAGCCCTCGGGGGTCAGCAAACGGCGGCAGTGGTTGTAAAACGGCAGGCTGTCAAGCACCGGCGCGGCAGCCTCATGGTCATACAGATCCACCTGCAAGGCGTCCACCGTACCCCACCATTTGGCGTTCTGGATTTCCTGCGCGGCGTCGGCCAGCACCACCCGCAAGCGGGCGTTGTCGGCGGGCAGCTTGAACCAGCCGCGGCAGGCCACCAGCACCTGCGGGTTGAGTTCGATGGTGGTGGTGTCCATGTGCAGTTCCTTGGCGCAGAACTTGGTCAATGAACCAGCGCCCAGGCCCAGCTGCATGGCCCGCCGGTCCTTGACCGAACTGGGCTCCACAAACAGCAACCAGCCCATCATGCGCTGCACATATTCGTGAACCAGTCCGACGGAATCGTCCAGGTACATCGAGCCCTGAATCCATTCAGTGCCCAGATGCAGGTGACGGACCGGGCCGTCGTCGGAAAAATTGACTTCAGGGAGTTTGGGGGTACGTTTTTTCAAGATGGGGGGATTATCCCCAATCATCCGGCCACCTCTTGCCCCCCTCACGCCAGCCGCTGGCGGGCGTGTTCCACCTTCAGGCAATGGTCCTGCACCGCCACCATGCCGGCGCCGCGGGCCCGTGCCAGCGCGGCGTCATGCACGATGCCAAGCTGCAACCACAGTGCCTGCAAACCCAGCGCCAGCGCCTCATCCACCACCGGCGGCACATCTTCGCTGTTGCGAAACACATCGACCAGGTCCAGCGCCTCATGACGCGCCGCCTCGGTGAGGCTGGCATAGACCTTCTCGCCGAGGATGCTCTCGCCGCTGGCAGCGGCCACCGGGTTGACCGGCACGATGCGCCAGCCCTGCGCCTGCAGGTACTGGCTGACCCGGTAACTCTCGCGGTGCGCCTTGGGGGACAACCCCACCACCGCGACGGTGCGGCAATGGCGCAGAATGTGGCTGATGGCTTGCTGCTCTGTCA
>NZ_JAQTWM010000057.1:0-4211 GCF_028689305.1 Rhodoferax sp.
CCGACCACCCCCAGGGTTCCCACCACTTGGCCGTCCACTTCATACGGCGCACTGACGATCGACAGGTCCTCAAAAGGGACCACCTGGCTTTCACCACCAATGAAAATGCGTACCCCCTCTGCCCGTCCCGCCACATCCAGCAAACGCATCAACTGCGCCTTTTGTTCGAACAGATCGAAGGCCCGCCGCAAGTGACTCATGTCATGCGCAAAATCGCTGACCGACAACAAATTCTTTTCACCGGAAATAATCACTTCATCACGCGACTCGGCCAGAACCTCCGAGTTGGCAGTCACCGCCGCATTCATCAGACTGGCAATCTCGGCTCGCAAGGACTCCACCTCGTTTTTCAACCGCTCCCGCACCTGCTCAATATCCAGGCCAACGTAGTTGGCGTTCAGGTAGTTGGCCGCTTCGACAAGCTGCTGCTGAGCGTAATCCACTTCCGTGAAGATCACCCGGTTTTGCACATCGCCCTCAGGTGACACGATGATGACCAGCAAGCGCCTTTCCGATAACCTTAAAAACTCGATATGCCTGAAAACGCTGTTGCGACGTGGCGCCACCACCACACCAACAAACTGGGACAGATTCGACAGCAAATTAGCCGCATTGGAGATCACTTTTTGCGGCTGATCAGGTGCCAGACTGTGGCCACTCAAACGACCGCGCTGCACTGTCAGCATGGTGTCTACAAACAGCCGATAACCCCGGGCAGTCGGCACCCGGCCCGCTGACGTGTGAGGACTGGCAATCAGCCCCAATTCCTCCAGATCAGACATCACATTACGGATGGTGGCCGGAGACAGCTCAAGACCTGACGCCTTGGACAAGGTCCGAGACCCTACCGGCTGGCCATCAGCGATATAACGCTCCACCAGCGCTTTGAGCAGTAACTTGGCACGATCATCGAGCATGGTTTCATTTTAGTGATGTAATTTAAGGATGAAGTCCAAATTCCAGCTCGTTGCATTGATCGGCAAGTACCAGACTGTCGCCAGCGGTGCATCCGTTACCAGCTCACGCGAGGCTTTGGAAGCCATCGCCCATTTTCTGCACGACCAGGGGTGTGACGTTGTTCTTGAACAGGACACTGCGCTCAACATGGACCTTACTGGCTACCCTCAATTGACTGTGGCACAGATTGGCGAGCAATGTGATCTGGGTTTGGTGGTGGGAGGTGATGGCACCATGTTGGGCATCGGCAGGCAACTGGCAGCCTATGGTGTGCCCCTGATTGGCGTCAATCAGGGCCGGCTGGGCTTTATCACCGACATTCCTTATGATAATTTTGCCGCCAGTCTAAGCAAAATGCTGCAAGGTGAATACGTGGAGGATCACCGTAGTCTGATGAACGCCAATGTGATGCGCGACGGTCACTGTGTCTACAAGGCCATGGCCATGAACGACGTTGTCGTCAACCGCGGTGCCACCTCTGGCATGGTGGAGTTGCGTGTGGAAGTGGATGGGCACTTTGTGGCCAACCAACGGGCCGACGGCCTGATCATTGCGACACCTACCGGCTCTACCGCCTATGCCTTGTCCTCGGGGGGGCCGCTACTGCATCCGTCCATCCCAGGCTGGGTGATGGTGCCCATTGCTCCGCATACCTTGTCAAATCGTCCCATTGTCCTGGCAAACACCTCGCATATCGCGATTGAATTGGTAGCCGGCCGTGACGCCAGTGCAAGTTTCGATATGCAGTCGCTGGCGTCGCTGATGCACGGTGACCGCATCGAAGTCACCCGGTCCAACCACCATGTGCGTTTTTTGCATCCCAAAGGTTGGTCCTACTTTGACACATTGCGAGGAAAGCTGCACTGGAATGAAGGAGTGACATCAACGTGAGCCTCAAACGCATCGTTTTGCGTGACTTTGTCATCGTCAGTGAGCTGGATCTTGAGCTCACCAATGGGTTCACCGTCTTGACAGGGGAAACTGGCGCTGGCAAATCCATTTTGATTGACGCCTTGCAACTGGTCACCGGCGGGCGGGCCGATGTCAACCTGATTCGGGAAGGTGCCTCCCGCACTGACGTCAGCGCAGAGTTTGAAACCACCCCGGTCATTTCGGCGTGGCTCGAAGAAGCCGGTTTTGAAGTGGATGCCGTGCTGCTTTTGCGTCGCACGGTAGACACGCAGGGAAAGAGCCGCGCCTGGATCAACGGCAGCCCGGCCACCGCCACCCAATTGCGCGCGCTGGGTGAACGACTGCTGGATATTCACGGTCAGCATGCATGGCAGAGCCTGACCCGCCCTGACGCAGTGCGTGGTTTGCTGGATGCCTACGCCAAGGTGTCCACCAATGCAGTTTCGGCACACTGGCATCTGTGGCGTGCCGCACAGGACAGCCTGACCCGGGCGCGCGCCTCGCAAAACTCCTTGTTGAACGAACGCGAACGGCTAACTTGGCAATTGGGTGAGCTGGCAAAACTCTCGCCGACACCGGACGAGTGGCCCGTCCTCAACGCCGAACACGCTCGACTGTCCCACGCTCAGGCCCTGCTGGAAGCTTGTCAGGAAGCCCTGTTGATGCTGGATGAGAACGAAGGTTCCGTCTGCAGCCAAATTGGCAATGTCTCCGAATCGCTACAAAAACAAGAGCACATTGAGCCCATTTTTTCTGGGCTGAACGAGGTTTTGAGTTCCAGTCTTGCACAATTGGAAGATGTCGTACATTCCTTGCGCGTCTACCAGCGCAAAACCGAATTGGACCCGGATCGGCTCAAGGAGCTAGATGAACGCATCGGTCTATGGCTGTCACTCTCGCGCCGCTTTAAGCGTGGCCCCGAGGAGCTTTGCGAACTCGTGTCTGACTGGAAACAACAGTTGGCAACGCTTGATGCAGCATCTGATCTGGCCTCGCTCGAACAGGAACTGGAATCTGCCTGGCAGGCGTATCTGCGTGAGGCCACCCAACTCACACGTGCCCGCAAGAAAGCAGCGCCCCAATTGGCCAAAACCATCACTCAAGCCATGCAGGGGCTGGGTATGCAAGGCGGTCTGTTCGAGGTACAGGTTCATCCAACCGACCAACCTCAACAGACCGGGTTGGAAGACGTTGTTTTTTTGGTGGCAGGACATGCTGGCAGCACACCTCGTCCCGTCAACAAGGTGGCATCAGGTGGGGAGTTGTCCCGTCTGGCTCTGGCCATAGCCGTGACCACCAGCCAGCTGGGCACAGCCCAGACCCTCATTTTTGATGAAGTTGATTCGGGCGTGGGCGGCGCCGTCGCAGAAACCGTAGGTCGCCTCATGTGTCAGCTTGGTGCCGACCGTCAAGTGCTGGCCGTGACCCATTTGCCACAGGTGGCAGCCTGTGCCGATCACCATCTGGTGGTCAGCAAGCAGCTCACAGGCACATCCACCGTCAGCTCAGTCACACCGGTTCTTGGCGAGGAGCGGGTCACCGAATTGGCACGCATGCTTGGCGGTGAACGTATCCTACCCAGCACACGGACACACGCCCGTGACATGCTACAAGTACAGGGGGTATGACATGAGCCAAGTCAAGCACGACGTGCATATCGTTCTCATCACCGGTATGTCCGGCTCAGGCAAATCCGTGGCGCTCCACGCGCTGGAAGACCTTGGTTTCTATTGTGTTGACAACTTGCCTCCCGAACTGCTGATGCCTCTGGTCGAACTGGAACGCTCCAATCACGCTGGCCGTTTGGCCATCGCCATGGACGTGCGCAGTGCCGGCTCGCTTCCCTTGGTGCCAACACAACTGCAACGGCTGAAAACTCAGGGTTATCAGGTGGACTCGATTTTTTTGGATGCCACCACAGAAACACTGATCCGCCGCTTTTCTGAAACCCGGAGACGTCACCCGTTGTCACGAGGCGGTCCGTTGAACACAGGGCAGGATCAACGCCATGCATTGGCCGAAGCCATTGAACTGGAGCGTGATCTGCTCAGTGACCTGCGAATGCAGGCCCATGTGATTGACTCCAGCGTCATTCGGCCAACCCAGCTGCAGAGCTACGTCAAAAAATTTATCGAAACCCCAGGAGAACAATTGACACTGGTCTTCAAATCGTTTTCATATAAACGCGGTATTCCCAGCGATGCTGACTACGTTTTTGATGTACGCATGTTGCCCAATCCCCATTACGAACCCGAGCTCAGCGCATTGACCGGCCAGGACCTGCCTGTCGTCGACTTCCTGAAGCAGCAGCCCGAAGTGGACCGCATGCTTGGCCATATCCG
>NZ_JAQTWM010000057.1:4311-23693 GCF_028689305.1 Rhodoferax sp.
CACAGTCAGGTTTTCTGGCCGTACACACCGTCGCACCTAAGTCCATGACCGCCTGCGTATAACTGGGCATCGTGGTGCTTAGATCTCGCAGCGGCAGCAGTCGGGTGGCTTCCTGCCACAAACGACGTTCGTTTGCCGACAGCGCCAGATCTGCGTCAAAACCCAAATAACGCGTCAGCACCCGCTTGACATTGCCATCCAGAATCGCCACGCGCTCACCAAAACACAAGGAGGCAATGGCTGCCGCCGTAGAAGGGCCGATGCCTGACAGTGTTTGAAGCTGCGCTGCACTTCGCGGAAAGACACCATCGTGCATCTGCATGACCTGTTGTGCGCAACGATGCATGTTCCTGGCTCGGCTGTAATAACCCAAACCACTCCATAAAGCCAGTACCTCATCCAATGAAGCGCGGGCAAGTGAACTTATGTCAGGGAAACGTTCAACAAACCGGGAGAAATAGTCCTGCACGGTCACCACCTGGGTTTGCTGCAGCATGATTTCCGACAGCCAGACCCGATAGGGATCCTGTGTGTTTTGCCAAGGCAAATCATGTCGCCCATGCGCCAGCTGCCAGTGAACCAGCGTCAAGGCAAAAAAATCGCCCCCCCCGTGACTGTCACGCATGCATGGCCACACCAAAACGCGCAGGTGTGGTCATCTGCAACAGCGAATCGGTCAGCTCAACCAGCTTCAGCTCGGCGTTGTCCAGTTCAGCACTGCGATTGTTGATCTCTGTCACCCGCTCGTCCAGGCCACTAGAGGCCTGGGCAATGCGGTCAATGGCTTCCAATCGCCGGACAAAGTTCTTGCGCCGTTCACGCAGTTGGGAATCCAGCTGGGACGCCGCTGACTTGCTCCAGGCCTCAATATCGCCCATAGCTGTTTCATTCACCGTTCTCAGGCGGGTGGCAAGCGCCCTGACCAGGCGGTCTGCAAATTCAGGCTGCGCCAGCCTGAAGGCATTGCCAATGCCCAGATACTGCAAATGGCTGCGCTCAATCAAATCCAGGTCATTCAGATACGGGTCTACCTGCGGCTCATCAGGCACCTGCAAGGAAAAACCATATTCAGTATTCAACTGCAGAAACGTTGCAACCAACATGGTGTGGATTTCGAGCCCTTTGGCATGCACGTCACGAACATTGGCACGCAAACGGTCAAACGTATCACCGTAAGACCGCTTGATACCCAGCTTGAACCCCTTCTGCTTCAACGCCGCTGTCAATTGCACCATCTCGCGCTTGAGGGTCACCGGCCCCAGCAGGCTAAAAATTTCGCGCAACAATTTCAGATGGACCGAACGAACGGCATGAATCTTGACCCCAGCGGCATCAAACTCTGCCTGCTCCTGTGCAATACGCGCCCGCATGTTTTTGATAACGGGCGTATTTTTCCCTTGCAAGCCTTTGAGTTCAATCAATTGCTCTGTCAAATCACGCCGACGGATCAACACAAACCGGTTGGTTTCGCTGCGCAGTGCGGCAATCCCCTTGGCTACAGCCGCGCCCAGGATTTTTTGCCGCTGCCCCATGATGTCATGGCTCAGGGCATCCTCCAGGGTTTCCAGGCAGCTGCGTTTCAGCAACGCGACATCGTTGTTGACCTTGCCAATCAGGCCTTTCTGGGCCGACACAGCGACCACCTGATTTTCCGAAACACCCAAGATCTCTGCCGAATTGCGCTTTTGCCGCTCGATCTGGGCCTGTACCTCCTGCGGACTGTCCAGCGCGTCCCACAAGGTGTCAATTTTGTTGAGCACCACCAACCGGGTTGCCACATCCTGGCTGTCCTCGACCAGATGCTCCCGCCAGATCGACAAATCAGACTGAGTCACCCCGGTGTCCGCCCCCAGGATAAATACCACTGCTTGCGCCTGCGGAATCAAGCTGACGGTGAGTTCGGGCTCGGCACCAATCGCATTCAAACCCGGGGTATCCAGAATCACCAACCCCTGCTTGAGCAAGGGGTGGGCAATGTTGATCAAGGCATGCCGCCATTTCGGCACTTCCACCAAACCACTGGCGTCCCGCACCGGATTGTTTTCGCCGGACTGGTTTTGCCAGAAGCCAAGCGCCCGCGCCTCCTCTGGCGTCACCTGCCGGGTTTCAGCCACCTTGGCAAACGCCTCGGCGAGCTGCTTCGGATTGGTCACCTCCAAATCAATGCGTTCCCATTTTTCCGGAACCATACGCCATTCCATCAGCGACTGGGGTTGCAATCGCGTCTCAATCGGCAACAGACGCAGGCAGGGCGGCACCTCCGGGTCATAACCCATTTCGGTCGGGCACATGGTGGTCCGGCCCGCACTGGCCGGCATGATGCGCCGGCCATAGTCGGCAAAAAAGATGGCATTGATCAATTCGGACTTGCCGCGCGAGAACTCGGCGACAAAAGCGACCATTACCTTGTCAACGCGAACCTGCGCCTCCAGCCGATGCAGGCGATCCTCCACCGAGGCATCCAGCAGATCCTGATCTTTCAGCCATTGAGCCAACAACTTGAGACGCAGGGCGAACTCACGCCGCCATGCACCATGCTGATCAAATTTCTCGTTGAATGAAGTACCCAAACTGCCTCCAAAACATGCATCCGAGTCAATATAGCACCCTTGACAGCCGAAAGATATTCACGGCCTTTGACAAACAGGACAGTAAAACGTGGAACGCTGGCCTTGCCGGACCATCTTGATGGGCGTACCACACTGCCGACAAGGCAATCCGGCACGCCCGTATACCTTGGCATCAAGTTGGAAATAGCCGGTTTGACCATCGGCACTGGAGAAATCACGCAAGGTACTGCCCCCCTGTTGTACCGCTTGCGCCAGCACATCACGAATCGCGGCATGAAGTCGGGTGACCCTGGCCTGGCTCAATCTGGATGCACGGCAGGAAGGACGAATCCCTGCCATGAACAGCGCCTCAGAGGCATAAATGTTGCCGACTCCGACCACCAGATCACCGGCCAGCAGCACCTGCTTGATTGGCGAGCTCCTTTTCTTAAGCCCCGCATAAAACTGCGCTGGGTCAAATGCATCCGATAACGGTTCCACACCCAATTTACCGAGCAATTTGACGGCCGTGGGGTCCTGCAAGCTGGACACATAAACAACCGCCCCAAAGCGCCGGGGGTCTGTCAAACGCAGCGTTCCTCTGTCAGTCACCAGCTCAAAGTGATCATGCCCCCCCGGAGGTGGCAAGTCAGTGGCAAAACGTAGGCTGCCCGACATCCCCAAATGCACCATCAGCCAACCGTGGTTGAGTTCGATCAGCAAATACTTGCCGCGCCGACCCACCGTGCGGACGACGCGGTTCACCAACGCGGCTGGCTCACATCCCAAGGGCCAGCGCAAAGGTTTGCCCAAGCGTAGCGCCAAGATTCGTGCGTTTTCAATGGCTTGCACAAAACTGCGCCGGGTCACTTCAACTTCGGGTAATTCGGGCATAGAAGAATTTTTTTTTTCAGGCATGGATTATTATGAATGGATGCGCTTCTTCCATGCTCTGCTGCCCCTGATGTTGACCTGCACACTCAGCGTGCATGCCCAGACGCCCCCCCCCACTGAACCGGTGCCCCAAAGCTCTGCGATGGACGCCTCACTTTTTTACCAATTGTTACTTGGTGAACTCAGCGTCCAGTCAGAAGAACCAGGCACAGCGTTTTCCCTGATGCTCGATGCGGCACGAAAAACCAATGATCCATCGGTATTCAAGCGGGCCGTCCAAATCGCCCTGCAAGCGCGCTCCGGCGAATCTGCCCTGCAGGCGGCCAAAGCCTGGAGTCAGGCGAACCCTGCGTCCAGGGACGCAAACCGCTTTGTCCTGCAAATCCTGCTGGGCTTGAACCGCTCTGCAGACACATTGGAGCCGCTTAAACGGGAACTGGCACTGACACCCCAGTCCGAGCGACGCGAACTGATCTGGTCGATCCCGGTGAGTTACGAGCGTGCCGGTGACCGGCAAGCAGCAGCAAGCACGGTCCAGAAGGCCTTGGCTGGTGTCTTCAACGACCCGGAGGTGGGCGCCACTGCTTGGGCCAGCGTTGGACGCTTGTGGCTCCATGCCGGTGACAAGGCAGCCGCACTCAATGCCGCTACCAAGGGGCTGGCGATCACCCCTGAGTCAGAGCATCCGGCCCTGTTGGCACTGTCCCTGATGGATGCCGACACACCCGAGGCCGAGAACCTGGTCAAGAAACACTTGTCCAGTGCCCGATCGGAATTTCGCATGGCCTACATCAAGGCCTTGCTCAACGTCCAGCGGCTGGACGATGTCAAGCTGCAATTACAGGCGATCAAAACACATTCACCCAACTACGCGGATGCTTGGCTGATTGACGGAGCTTTGGCGCTCCAGGCAGGCAATCTCCCAGTGGCCGAGCAACAATTTCAGCATTACCTTGACCTGTTGGACGCCACGCCGGAGGATCAACAACACGCTGAAACGCAACGCGGACGATCACAGGCCTTCCTGTCCCTGGCCGAAATCGCCCATCGACGTAAAGACCTCCCAACCGCTGAAAGTTGGCTGCAGCGTGTCAATCATCCCGATGACATCTTGCGAGCACAGATCCGCCGCGCGTCCCTGATTGCCCAACAAGGCCGGCTCGAAGAAGCCATCAGCCTGATCCAGAGTCAAACCGAACGCAACGAAACCGATGCGCGGCTCAAACAAAGTGCCGAAATACAGCTTCTGCGCGACCTGAAGCAGTTTGAACGGGCCCGTGACACACTCAAAGCTGCGATGGTCAGAGACCCCAACGATCTGGATCTGGTTTATGACCTGGCCATGGTGAATGAGCGGCTAGGCGAGATGACTGAAATGGAACGGCTGTTGCGACACCTGATCGAAGCCAAGCCGCAAGACCCACAGGCCTACAACGCCCTGGGTTATTCACTGGCCGATCACAACCTACGTCTGCCAGAAGCCATCGAGTTGATCACCAAGGCGTTGGAGTTGTCGCCCAAGGACCCTTTCATTACCGACAGCCTGGCCTGGGCAGAATTCCGCAGCGGCAACCATGAAACCGCCTTGCGTTTATTGCAAAGCGCCTTCAAGGACAAACCAGATGCCGAAATTGCCGCCCATCTGGGCGAGGTGCTCTGGGCCGTCAACCGCCGTGACGAAGCCATTCAGGTTTTCAGGGAAGGCCTCAAGCTCAACCCAGACAACGAAACCCTGACTGAAACCATTCGCCGACTGCGTGTTCCGCTGTGACAAGCCGGCGTGCCATTGCTGTTCTGATTGGCTTATCTGCTTCATTTTTGGTAGCAGGATGTGCAAGTATTGAGCGGGCTAATGCGCTAAAAAGCTCTCCATCTGCAAACTGGCACGGACGTCTGGCTCTGCGCATAGCGGCCACAACAACTGAACAAACACCAGATCAATCCTTCAGTGCCGCTTTTGAACTGCAAGGCACCCCGCAGCAAGGTGACCTGTTGCTCCTGACACCTTTGGGCAGCACAGCCGCGGCGATTCACTGGATGCCGGGCCAGGCCGTGTTACACGCCCGCGGTGAGACCCGGCAATTCAATGATTTGGACCAATTGATCACCCAATTGCTCGGGACCCCCGTTCCGGTGACCGCTCTGTTCGCGTGGCTCGCCGGACAGGCACAGGAGGTAGAGGGTTGGCAGGTCGACCTGTCGGCACAAGACCAGGGCAAAATCTTGGCGCGTCGACTGTCACCCGAGCCTTCGGCCGAATTGCGGGTGGTGCTGGACAACTGATCCATCTACAGCCTCCCCCAACACCATGAAGTCCATTTACGACGTCTGCGCACCCGCCAAGCTCAACCTGTTTCTGCACATTGTCGGCCGTCGGCCCGACGGTTACCATCTGCTGGAATCGGTCTTCATGCTGATCGACTGGTGCGATATCCTGCATTTCGAGCTGCGTGCCGATGGCCAGATCAGCCGGGAGGACCTGAGTGTGACTCTGCCGCCTGATGATCTGATGCTGCGTGCCGCCCGGGCATTGCAGCAAGCCAGCGGCACACGCAAAGGTGTTCACATGGCGATTGACAAGCAAATACCCACCCAGGCCGGCATGGGCGGTGGCTCATCCGATGCCGCCAGCACCCTGCTGGCCCTGAATCGCCTGTGGCAGCTCAACCTCAGCCTGAACCAATTGATGTCGCTCGGATTGAAACTGGGGGCGGATGTGCCGTTTTTTCTGGGTGGCCACAACGCCTGGGTGACGGGGATTGGCGAAATCATGCAACCCATCTCCCTGCCTGATGCACGCTTCGTGGTGGTCAAACCCAAAGAAGGTCTGGAGACTGGGCGAATTTTTTCTCACCCGGAATTGAAAAGGGACACGAAACCCGCTATAATTTCAGGCTTCGCTGCAGACGCCTTTGACTTTGGTCGAAACGACTTGCAAGCAGTTGCTCAGCAGATGTGTCCGGAAATCAGCCATGCCTTGAATTGGCTGAAGACCTCTGGACTCCATGGCAGAATGACTGGCTCTGGAAGTGCGGTGTTTGCACGGATGTTGCATGAGATTGAGACAAAAGGGGCGCCCGAGTCGTTTCAGGTCAAAATATGCAACAACCTGCCGGCTCATCCGCTGCGAGGATGGGCCACAGAGGAAAGTTTATCGGTGAGTCGTGTTTCATGATTCACCCGTGTAGGGGAGTCGCCAAGCTGGTTAAGGCACTGGATTTTGATTCCAGCATGCGAAGGTTCGAATCCTTCTTCCCCTGCCAAATTTCCATGCATGTTATTTTCAGACATGCCAAAACAATTGCGACTTATTAGTTGGGATCTCCATGCAAGCCGATCAACCCCCTGAATTCATGGTTTTTACCGGCAATGCCAATCCCAAGCTGGCAGCAGACATTGCCCACCACCTCAAGACCAATCTGGGCTCGGCCGAAGTCGGGCGCTTTTCAGACGGTGAGGTGACCGTCGAACTCAAGCAAAACGTTCGTGCCCGCGATGTCTTTGTGATTCAAAGCACTTGCGCCCCCACCAACGAAAACCTGATGGAATTGCTGATCATGGTGGACGCACTCAAACGTGCGTCGGCCGAACGGATCAGCGCTGTCATTCCCTACTTTGGTTATGCCCGGCAAGATCGCCGTCCTCGCTCCAGCCGGGTCCCGATTTCTGCCAAGGTGGTTGCCAATATGCTGCAGGCTGTGGGTGTCGCCCGGGTTCTGACCATGGACTTGCATGCCGACCAGATCCAGGGCTTTTTTGACATCCCGGTGGACAATATTTATGCCTCACCGGTCTTGCTGGGTGATTTACGCCAGAAGAACTACGATGACCTGATTGTGGTTTCGCCCGACGTCGGCGGTGTGGTGCGTGCCCGGGCTTTGGCCAAACAGCTCAACTGTGATCTGGCCATCATTGACAAACGCCGCCCCAAAGCCAATGTCAGTGAAGTGATGCACGTGATCGGCGAGATTGATGGCCGCAACTGCGTCATCATGGACGACATGATCGACACGGCCGGCACGCTGGTCAAGGCAGCTGAAGTGCTCAAGCAACGTGGTGCCAAGAAGGTCTATGCCTACTGCACCCATCCCATTTTCTCGGGTCCGGCCATTGACCGCATCAGTACCGGTGATGCACTCGACGAAGTGGTGGTGACCAACACCATTCCTCTGAGTGCCAACGCCGTGGCTTGCCCCAAGATTCGACAACTCAACGTCGCACCGTTGATTGCCGAAACCATCCACCGGATTGCCCGGGGCAAATCGGTGATGAGTCTGTTTTCTGACCAGGACAATTTGTTCTGATCGGATTGCCAAGTGACTCGTGCATTCACTCTGGATGCCGGGTTTTTTTCAATCAGGGTTGAACTGGTCGCGGTTGACCCTAGCAGGAGTTAAATATGAAATTCGTCGCTTTTGAGCGCTCAAAGCAGGGTACGGGTGCGAGCCGCCGTCTGCGCATCACCGGTCGTACGCCCGGTATCGTTTACGGTGGTGCCAGCGCACCACAACTGATCGAAGTCGATCACAACGCACTGTGGCACGCCCTGAAAAAAGAAGCCTTCCACTCCAGCATCCTGAGCATGGACATTGGTGGTACCGAGAGCCAGGTCTTGCTGCGTGACGTGCAGGTTCACCCCTACAAACAACTCGTTTTGCACGTGGACTTCCAGCGTGTTGACGCCACCACCAAGCTGCACATGAAAGTGCCGCTGCACTTCAGCGGCGACGACCAGTCCGTCGCCGTCAAGTCTGAAGGCTGCATCGCCAACCACGTGATCAGCGAAATCGACGTGTTGTGCCTGCCTGGTGACCTGCCTGAGTTCATCAGCGTTGACCTGAGTGGCCTGCGCAAGGGCAGCTCCCTGCACTTGGCTGATATTCCGATGCCCAAGGGCGTCAAAACCATCACCCATGGCAGCGACAAAAACCCGGTGGTGGTGTCTGTGGTGGTGGTGGCTGCTGCCGAAGAAGCCCCTGCAGCGCCAGCGCCTGAAGCCGCCGCCGCAAAACCCGCAGCCAAGGGCAAGAAATAAGCTCTTCTGGACCTTGCTGCAAGCCCACTTCGGTGGGCTTTTTTGTTTTTCCGCCTGCATAATCCCGTCATGATTCGACTTCTTGTTGGCTTGGGAAACCCCGGACCTGAATATGAAAACACGCGCCACAACGCCGGCTTCTGGTGGCTGGACGCGGTGGTAGGTGCCCTCAATGCGCCGCTGGTCATGGACAAAAGTTACTACGGCTGCTGTGCACGCACCGTGGTCAACGGGCAAACCGTGTGGTTGCTGCAGCCGCAGACCTTCATGAATCTCAGCGGCAAATCCGTCGCGGCACTGGCCAAGTTCTTCAAAATTGCCCCCCAGGAGATTCTGGTCGCCCACGACGAGCTGGACATTGTTCCTGGCGAAGCCAAACTCAAGCTCGGTGGCAGCCATGCCGGCCACAACGGCTTGCGCGACATCCACGCCCAGATCGGCACGGATCAATACTGGCGCCTGCGGCTGGGGATTGGTCACCCCGGCAACAAGGCTGAAGTGGTGCACTGGGTGTTGAAGAAACCGTCTCTCGATCATCGCATCGCGATTGACCAGGCGATTGAGCGCTCACTCAAAGCCCTGCCGCATCTGCTGGCCGGCGACATGGAAGCGGCCACCCGGCTGATCCACACCAGCAAGCCACCGCGTCCCAAAGTCCCGCGGCCGACCGCACCTGCCAACGAAACACCCAAACCCACCCATGATCTCATCATGGCCGACGGTACCGCGAAATGATCGCCCAACGCCCGCTTCCTTTTTTAGCTATTATTTTTATAGCTACTATTGCAATATCGACGTGGGCTGAGGCCGAAATTATTTATAAATGCGGCAGTACTTACAGCAGTTCACCCTGTCCCGGCGGCACCCTGCTCACCATCGACGACGCCCGCGACCCGGCACAAAAACAGCAGGCTGATGCCGCGACCCGTCGTGACACCGAACTGGCCGCTGCGATGGAAAAGGAACGCATGGCCCAAGAACGTGCGGCACAATTGGCCCCATCCAGCCGGATCAAAAAAACGAAAAAAGCCACTGGCAAGGCCAGCACGGTTCCGTTCAAGCCCAGGCGAGTCAAGGCCAAGTCCCACCCACCAGCGGCCTCAGACTCGCAACCGGCCCAGACCGTCCCTCCCGGGAAAAAATCCTCGGCGCCAAGCGCTTCCTTCAAACCAGGACGTCAACAGGCGCATCGGTCTCCTCCGACGGCGGCACCACGCTGACTTGGGCGACCGTCTGCGCCTGCAGGCGCCGGTATTTCTCCCAAAGGGTTTCCCGGTCTTCCACCCACTGCGGATTCACCGGAATGCAGTTCACCGGACACACCTGCACACACTGCGGTTCGTCAAAATGGCCGACACATTCGGTGCATTTGGCGGGGTCGATCTGGTAAATCTCTGGCCCCATGTGAATGGCCTCGTTGGGGCATTCGGGCTCGCACACATCACAATTGATGCATTCGTCAGTAATCAGCAGCGCCATGGGGCAGGTTGAACCGAGGGTTGGGAAGCCGCAAATTCTAAAGGTCCAGCCTATTCCACCATGTCAGCATTGGCTTGCGGCAGGCCCTTGACGATCGTCACCGGCACGCCTGCCGAATGCAGCAGTTCATTGGACACCGACCCCAGCAGGGCGCTGCGCAAGGCACTGGTGCCGCTGGCACCCATCACCACCATGTCACAGCCATAGTTTTCCAGGATGTCCACCAGAGTATTGGCCGGATCACCAGTGGCAACCTCGGTTTCATAAGCAATCCCCGCCGCCTCCAGCAAGGCCTTGGCGGCCTGCAAGGTGTTGGCACCGGCCGCAGCACTCACCTGCTCAATCACCTGCGGATCATGCGCCACCATCAGCTCATACAAGCTGGCAGGCTCCTGCACATTGGCCAGCACCACCGAGACATGGAGCCCGTCGTCGCCCAGGCGGATGGCAAAACGTACCGCATCCAGTGCCGGAGCCGAGCCGTCAAATGGCAAAAGAATCTTCATGTTGTTCTCCAGTTAAATTGTTCTATTCAGCTTGTACGGCGCACTTTGTCCAGCAGCCGCAGGTTGACCCCCGGGGATACAAACTGGTCCACCTCGCCCCCCAAAGTGGCAATCTCGCGCACCAAGGTGCTGGAAACAAACTGGTACCGGTCACTGGGCGCCAGAAAAATCGTCTCCACCTCGGGCATCAGGCTGCGGTTCATGCCAGCCAGCTGAAATTCGTAGTCAAAATCGGTCACGGCACGCAGCCCACGCACCATGGCCTTGGCGCCATGCGCCACGACAAAATCGCGCAGCAGACCATGGAACTCCGCCACCTCGACACCGGGCACATCGGCCAACGCGGCACGGGCCATCTCTACCCGCTCCTGCACCGAAAACAGAGCCTTTTTGTGGTGGCCCGCTGCCACAGCGACAATCACCCGCTCAAACAGGCGGGCGGCGCGGCGCACGATGTCTTCGTGCCCCAGGGTGATCGGGTCAAACGTACCGGGGTAAACCGCAGTCAGGTGGTGGCTCATGGCTTTTTTTTTGAGGCTGTCGGGACAAGCCCCATTATCGGGCCATGGCGCTGAACTCAAGCGGCAGTGGCCACACAGCGCTGAAGCAGGTGGGCATGCACCGCCCCGGCCTTCAGGTGCCGGTAGACCTGCAAACCGGTTGACTGCAGCCGCTCATCGGTCCACGGTGTTGGTGCTTCCAGGTAAACAAAACCTTGCTCAGCCACAGCCTGGGCGGCGGCCTGCACCGCAGCGTCAAACAGGTCAGAGTCAAAGGGAGGGTCGAGGAACACCAGATCCAGGCTGCCCGGTGCAGCCTGCCTCAGCATGGCCAGACCGTCACCGCGCAACACCAGCACGGCGTCCATCTTCAGCTGCGCCTGAATCCGTTTGAGTTGCGCCACCAACGCGGCGTCACTCTCTACCAACCGCACTTCGCTGGCACCGCGCGAGGCAGACTCAAAGCCCAGCGCGCCGGTGCCAGCAAAAGCATCCAGACAACGCCAGCCTGTCAGATCCTGGCCCAGCCAGTTGAACAGGGTTTCACGCACACGATCAGGAGTGGGCCGCAAACCGGGCTTGTCGGCCACGGGCAGTTTGGTGCGCTTGAACCGGCCACCAATGATGCGCACCTCATGGGTTTGCACAGCGCGGGGGCGCACGGGTTTGCGGTACGGTGCGGGGGGGTCTTTTTTCATCAGATGGGGACTCGGTTGAGAAACAGTGGCGGCATGTTATCTGGCCGCTGCGCCGCCCAACACCACCGTGACCATTTTCTCCGGCTGCAACTTGCGCGCAAAAGCCTGTTTGATGTCGGCCACCGTGACGTTGGCCACCTGCTGCGGCCAGCTGTCCAGATAGTCCAGCGGCAGTTGGTTCCAGGCGATGTTGGCCACGTTGTCCAGCAATTTGCGATTGCTGTCGATGCGCAGCGCAAAACCACCGATCAGGTTGTCCTTGGCAGCCTGCAGCTCGGCCTCGGTCGGGCCGTCGGCGACAAAACGCGCCAGCACGTCGCGTGACACCTGCACCGCCTGTTGTGCCTGATCAGGCCGGGTTTGCAGGCCAATGGTGAAGGCGCCGGCATGCATGGCCGGTGCAAAGGCGCTGTAGACGCTGTAACTGAGGCCACGTTTTTCCCGCACCTCGTGGGTCAGGCGTGAGACAAAACCGCCGCCGCCCAGAATGTAGTTGCCCACCGTTAAAGCGAAGTAGTCAGGGTCGGCCCGCCGGAAGCCGGGCTGGCCAATCAACACATGGGCCTGGGCTGAATCAAAAGGCAGGTTCTGCTCGCTGGCCTGGGTCAGCGGCATCACCTCGGGCACCGCAGGCAGGGCCGGACAATCATTCGACGCACCTTGGCCATCCAGCCGCGAGAACAGCTGCTGCACCAGCCTGTCGGCCTGGGCCCGGTCGACCGCCCCCACCACCGTCACCCTGGCGCGGCAGGGCCGAATCATCTGCCGGTACAGGGTGACCATGTCAGCCACATCAATGCGCGACAAGGTGGCTTCGGTCACCTCGTAACCATAGGGATGTGAACCATAGACCGCCTGGGCAAAGGCCCGCCCTGCCAGCGTGCCCGGGCGGGTATTGGCCTCCTTGATCGCGGCAATGAGGCTCTCGCGTTCACGCTGCCAGATGTCCGCCGGGAATGCGGGCTGCGCCAGCTGGCGTGCAGCCAGCCGCACGGCCCGGTCCAGCAGATCCGGATAACTCAGGGAACGCAGGGAAAAACTCATGCGGTCACTGCTGGCGCCCCCCTGGAAACTGGCTCCCAGGTCGGCCCAGGCTTCCCCAAGCGCGTTTTCGTCCAGTGCCGTCTCCCCCTCCTGCGTACCGGCACGCACGCCTTTGCCCGCCATGTTGGCGGTGACGCTGGCCAGGCCAGCCTGGGCAGCCGGGTCGCGGCGACTGCCAGCGTCAAAATCGATCTGCACGTCCAGCATCGGAATCGCCGGACTCGACACCAGGTAAACCTGCACGCCGTTGGCCTGTGTCCAGTGCGCCACCGGAATGCCAGCCCAGGCAAAATTTATAAAAAATAGGCCTGTAGCCCACGTCTTTAAAGCAGTTGTAGCTATATTTTTAATAGTATTCATAGGTCAAACTGAACCCTGTTTCAATGTCTGGCTGTGCTGGCCACAGCGCGCGGCTTGCGGTTCTTGTCCAGCGGCTGCGGCAAGAGCTGCGCTACCGTCAGCTGGTCGTCACCAAAATAGGTCTGCGCCACCGCCTGAACCTGTTTGGCCGTCACACCGCGCAGACGCTCAATCAGCTGTGCACCGGCATCCACCGGCAGGCCCTGCACCCACTGGGTGCCGAGTTCGCGGGCCTGGTTGAACAGCGAATCGAGCTTGTAGACCTCGCCGGCGACCCACTGGGCCTTGACCCGTGCCAGCTCGGCCTCGGTCACACCCTCCTGCGCAATCCGCTGCACCTGGGCACGCAAGGCCTGCTCCACCTGTTCAGTGGTTTTGCCCGGCACCGGCACCCCGACCAGCATGAACAACTGTGGCCCCCGGCCCCACAACCCGTTGTAGGCACCAGCGCTGTCAGCGACACGATCTTGCCCCTGCGTCAGGGTCCGCTCCAGTCGTGCGCCCTGGTAACCGTCCAGCACAGCCGCCAGCACGGTCAAGGCCAGCGCATCGGTATCTTCCGGTGCGCCAACGCGCCATTGCAACGACGGCACCTTGAACGCCAGCATCACATTCGCCTGCTCGGCCGGTGCCTTGAAGGTCAGGCGCTTGATCCCGGCCTGCGCCGGCTCGACGCGCGGCTTGCGTTCGGGCACATCCCGGCTGGGCAGACTGCCGTAGTATTTTTCCGCCAGCGCACGCACCTGGCCCACATCGACGTCACCAGCCACCACCACCGCGGCATTGGCGGGTACATACCAGCGTTGGTAAAACGCGCGGGCGTCCGCCGGCGTCAATGACTCCAGGTCACTCATCCAGCCAATGATCGGGCGGCGATAAGGCGAGGCGACAAAAACCGACGCATTCAGCGCCTCCCCCATCAGGGCCAGCGGATTGTCTTCGGTGCGCAGGCGGCGTTCTTCCTTGACCACCTCCAGCTCTTTCCTGAACTCGTCGTCCGCCCACTGGTTATGGGCGAAACGATCCGATTCCAGACGCATCACGTCCTCCAGGCGGCTGGCCGGAATCTGCTGGTAATAGGCGGTGTAATCACGGCTGGTAAAAGCGTTGTCGCGCCCGCCCAAGGCGGCAACACGACGGGAAAACTCGCCAGCGGGCACGGTCGGCGTGCCCTTGAACATCATGTGTTCCAGCACATGAGCCACACCCGAGCTGCCATCCACCTCGTCCATGGCCCCAACCCGCACCCACAACATGTGCACCGCTGTGGGTGCGCGCCGGTCCGGTTTGACAATCAGCGTCATGCCGTTGGCCAAAGTGAACTGCTCGGGTTGAACAACCTCTGTGGTCACCACGCTGGTCTTTGAGGGGCCCGGCTGGGGGGTGGCCTGGGCCTGCAAAGCCCCGGCCGACACGGCCAAAGTCAGGCTCAGGCACCAGCGCAAACTGACAGACAGGGAGGGTTTGTAGAAGTGGGTATGGCGTTTCATAGAATGCTGTGATACCACGAAACCAAAAAATGTTCAGTTTCTTCAAAAAAAAATTCGGCTCCAAACCCCAAACGGTTGAGGATACGCCACCCATCACCGCGCCGCAGCCCGAGTCCTCCAGCCTTGCCGCGCCCCCGGTGGCCCCGTCCCCCGTCGTCCCGTCAGCAGCGGCGCCCGCTGAACCCGAGCTGGTGGTGACCACACCGGCAATGACGCCTGAACCGCCCACGGTTGCGGTTGCGGTTGCGGTCGAGCCGCCCGTCCGCAAGTCGTGGCTGGACAAACTCAAGGCTGGTCTGCGTAAAACCGGCGCCAGCATCGCCACGGTGTTCACCGGCACGCAGATTGATGATGCGCTGTATGAAGACCTGGAAAGCGCCCTGCTGATGGCAGACACCGGCGTCAAAGCAACCCAGCACCTGCTTGATGACCTCAAGCGGCGCGTCAAGGACAGCAAGACCACCGAGCCGGCCGCCGTCAAAGGTCTGCTGGTGGAGTCCCTGGTCAGCCTGCTTGCCCCTTTGCAGAAACCGCTGGTGATTGGCCAATACAAACCGACGGTGATCATGGTGGCTGGTGTCAATGGCGCCGGCAAGACCACGTCGATTGGCAAACTGACCCGGCATCTGGCCAACGCCGGGGCCAGCGTGCTGCTGGCCGCCGCCGACACCTTCCGGGCCGCGGCGCGCGAGCAGTTGGGGGTCTGGGCTGACCGCAACACCGTCGACATCATCAGCCAGGATGGCGGAGACCCGGCGGCCGTGTCATTTGACGCGGTCAGCGCCGGCAAGGCGCGCGGACGTGACGTGGTGTTGGTGGACACCGCCGGGCGCCTGCCGACCCAGCTGCATCTGATGGAAGAGCTGAAAAAAATCAAACGTGTCATCCAGAAAACCGGCCCGATGGAAGACAGTGCGGCCACCCCATCGGTGCCGACCAGCGACAACCCCATCGATGCCCGCGTCCCGCCACACGAAATTCTGCTGGTGATCGATGGCAACACGGGGCAAAACGCACTGGCCCAGGTCAAGGCCTTTGATGAGGCCCTGGGCCTGACCGGCCTGATCGTCACCAAACTCGACGGCACAGCCAAAGGTGGGGTACTGGCGGCCATTGCCCGCGAGCGGCCGATTCCGGTGTACTTCATCGGCGTGGGTGAAAAGCTGGAGGACCTGGAAACCTTCAACGCCCGCGAGTTCGCCCAGGCGCTGCTGTCGTGACAACACATCGGTACTCAGCGCTTGGGCTCCCATCCTTTGGCGAGATTGCTGGCCACTGACGCTTCACCATGACCCACATCGTCCACCAACTGGCTGACCTGACCGCCCAACGCGATCACCACTCGCTTGACAGTGTGTTGCTCAGCACACTGCATGACCTGTTGAACCCAACCCGAGTCACCATTGCCCAGCTGGTGGGACAGGCCGGCCGTGAACACTGGCTGACCTGTGCCGACATGCACAACGGCGTCGCGCAACCCACTGACACCGAGGCTCGGGCCGAGCTCGAAGCCCTCCCCCAGGCCGACGCATTCTCCCGTCGCCAGCTGGCCCTCTCCGGGCGGCAACCTGTATTGTCAGCGGACCCGGGGGGCATCAGCGTGTTCCCGCTGGTGCGACCCGGCGGCCCCCCGGCTGTGCTCGAACTCTGTACTGCCGGGTTGCTGCCAGGTGAACACGTGCGGCTGATCACCGGTGTGCTGCGTCTGTACCAAAATTTTCAGAACCTGCTGGACTACGGCGAACGCGACGCCCTCACCGAGTTGCTCAACCGCAAAACCTTTGATGGCGCATTCCTGAAAGCCACCACGGAACAGCAGTTGATGCATGACCGCGCCAACGAGGACCGCCGGCGTCCGTCGGCAGATGCAACCCACCTGACGACAGGTGGCGGTTATTGGCTGGCCTTGCTCGATATCGACCACTTCAAGCAGGTCAACGACAACTTTGGCCATCTGATTGGTGACGAGGTTCTGCTGTTGCTGGCCCGACTGATGCGCAACACATTTCGCTTTCATGACCAGCTGTACCGCTTCGGGGGAGAGGAATTCGTGGTGCTGATGCACAGTTGCAGCGGCCTTCAGACCCTGGCCGCGCTGCAGCGGCTGCGCAGTAACACAGAGGAATACCCGTTTCCGCAGGTTGGCCGCATCACGGTCAGCATTGGTTACACCGAACTGCGCCGGGGCGACACCCCCAGCGGCGCGTTTGAACGCGCAGACAAAGCCGTCTATTACGCCAAGAAACACGGACGCAACCAGGTCTGCGGTTTTGAAGACCTGATGGCCCAGGGCAAGATCGCCCCCGAACCCACCAACGTGGGCGAGATCGAGCTCTTTTGACACGCTATATGGCGTGGCGTCGCCTTGACCGGACAGCGGGATCGCCGTGGTCCGCAGAGATGCCAGAAGATGTAAAGAGATGTAACGCAACCAGGTCTGTTAACCTACTGTCCGCGCGCAGAACACAGCGTTTCAGATCGTACATACTCAAGCCATGGCAGCCATTGAAACCACCCCGTCCAACCTGACCACCAGCGCCCTGCCCGGCTTGGGCCGCACCCTGGTCATGGCAGGCAAGCTGGACCAGACCTATGCGGAAGAAATTTTCCGCATGGCCCAGGCCAAACGCTCCAGCTTCATCGCCGAGTTGACAGGCTCTGGCGCGGTATCGGCATCTGATCTGGCCCACACCCTCTCCAAGGCCTTTGCAGCGCCGCTGATTGATCTTGATGCCGTCAACCCACAGCAGCTTCCCAAGGGGCTGCTCGACAGCAAGATCTGCCAGGACTATCGGCTGGTCGTGCTAGGCAAGCGGCAAAACCGCCTGATTGTGGCCACGGCCGACCCCTCCGACCAGCAGTCCGCTGAAAAAATCAAATTCTCCACCCAGCAGAATGTGGACTGGGTGATTGCCGAATACGACAAACTGCTCAAACTGGTGTCAACCAGCTCCGCCTCTGCTGCAGAAACCATCGACACCATCATCGGCGACGATTTCGAATTTGATGACCTGGTGTCTGAGGCTTCCTCCGATACCTCCGCGGTGGCCACCTCGGAGGTGGACGACGCACCCGTGGTCAAGTTCCTGCACAAGATGCTGGTGGACGCCTTCACCATGCGCGCCTCGGACTTGCATTTTGAGCCCTATGAGCACAACTACCGGGTGCGTTTTCGCATTGACGGCGAGTTGCGCGAGATTGCCTCACCGCCGATCGCCATCAAGGACAAACTGGCCTCGCGCATCAAGGTCATCTCGAAGATGGACATCTCGGAAAAACGGGTGCCCCAGGACGGCAAAATGAAGCTCAAGATCGGTGCGGACCGGGTGATCGACTTCCGTGTCAGCACCCTGCCCACGCTGTTCGGTGAAAAAATCGTGATCCGGATTCTGGATCCCAGCAGTGCCAAGCTGGGCATTGACGCCCTGGGTTACGAGCCGGTTGAAAAAGAACGCCTGATGCAGGCCATCAACCGGCCCTACGGCATGATCCTGGTCACGGGCCCCACCGGGTCGGGCAAAACCGTGTCGCTGTACACCTGCCTGAATCTGCTCAACAAGCCAGGGGTGAACATTGCCACGGCCGAAGACCCGTCTGAAATCAATCTGCCTGGGGTCAATCAGGTCAACGTCAACGAAAAAGCCGGATTGACGTTTGCGGTGGCACTCAAGTCCTTTTTGCGGCAAGATCCCGACATCATCATGGTGGGTGAAATTCGCGACCTGGAAACGGCCGACATTGCCATCAAGGCCGCGCAGACCGGGCATCTGGTGTTATCAACGCTGCACACCAATGACGCCCCAACCACGCTCACCCGCATGCGCAACATGGGCATTGCGCCGTTCAACATCGCCTCCAGCGTGATCCTGATCACCGCCCAGCGGCTGGCGCGCCGCCTGTGCCCACTGTGCAAGAAACCCATCGACATCCCCGAAAAGACCCTGCGGGATGCCGGTTTCCAGCCAGAAGAACTTGACGGCAGCTGGCAACCCTACCACCCCGTAGGCTGCAGCGCCTGCAACAACGGCTACAAGGGCCGCGTCGGTCTGTACCAGGTGATGCCCATCACCGAAGAAATCCAGCGCATCATCCTGCGCGACGGCAGTGCCCTGGAAATTGCCGAACAAGCCAGGCGCGAAGGTGTACATTCGCTGCGGGACGCGGGCCTGCACAAGGTCAGGATGGGCGTGACCTCGCTCGAAGAAGTACTGGCTGTGACCAACGAATAACTGGCCGAACCGTTCATCACGCAACCCTGGTATCACCACCTCACACTATGGCTACAGACAAAGCAAAAAGCGTCAAAGAATTTGTCTTTGAATGGGAAGGCAAGGACCGTAACGGCAAACAGGTGCGCGGCGAGATCCGCGCCAGTGGTGAAAACCAGGTCCAGGCCGCGCTGCGCCGCCAGGGCGTGATGCCGTCCAAGATCAAGAAGCGGCGCATGAGCGCGGGCAAATCCATCAAACCCAAGGACATGGCGATCTTCACGCGCCAGCTCGCCACCATGATGAAGGCCGGTGTGCCACTGCTGCAGGCGTTTGACATCGTGGGCCGCGGCAACCCCAACCCGAGTGTGACGCGGCTGCTCAATGACATCCGCACCGACGTCGAAACCGGTACCTCGCTGAGTGTGGCCTTTCGCAAATACCCGATGTATTTCGATGCCCTGTACTGCAACCTGGTGGAAGCCGGTGAAGCCGCCGGTATCCTGGACCAGTTGCTGGACCGGCTGGCGGTGTACATGGAAAAGACCGAGGCCATGAAGTCCAAGATCAAGTCCGCCCTGATGTACCCGATCTCGGTGCTGATCGTGGCGTTTGTGGT
>NZ_JAQTWM010000058.1:0-17494 GCF_028689305.1 Rhodoferax sp.
CAGATGCACGCACAACACCCCAGCGCTGATGAAAAAGAGTCTCAAGCAGTTTGCGACCGGCAGAAACAATTCAGTGAATCACCATCTCTTGAAGGGGGAGCCGTGGGTCAATAGGCCAGACGCTCTGGCCGCAGCTCCTGCAGGATGGTGGTGGCGATTTCTTCAATGGACTTGGTTGTGGTGGATAACCAGCGGATACCGAAGCGCCGCATCATGGCTTCTGCCTCCCTGACTTCATGGCGGCAGTTTTCCAGTGAGGCGTATTTCGAGTTGGGGCGGCGCTCGTTGCGTATTTCGCTGAGCCGCTCAGGCTGGATGGTCAGGCCAAACAGTTTTTTGCGCTGTGTCTTGAGGACGGGCGGCAGGTCCTGGCGCTCAAAATCTTCTGGAATCAGGGGGTAGTTGGATGCCTTCAAGCCATACTGCATGGCCAAATAGAGTGACGTGGGTGTTTTACCGCTTCGGCTCACACCGACCAGAATCACGTCGGAGTTCTCCAGGTCCCGGTTGGATTGACCATCGTCATGCTCCAGGGAGAAGTTGATGGCTTCAATGCGGGATTGGTACTGCTCGCTGCGGCTGGAATCACTGAAGCGGCCAATGCGGTGGTTGGATTTCAGGCCGAGTTCTTCTTCCAGAGGGTGGACAAATGTGCTGAACATGTCCATCAGCATGCCATGGCAATGGCTGGTGATGACCTGGAGAACATCGGTGTTGGCCAGGGTCAGAAAGACGATAGGACGCTTGTTGTCCAGAGCACCGGCGTGGTTGATTTGGCGCACGGCCTGATGGGCCTTGTCGACGTTGTCGACGAACGGCAGCCTGACGCGCTGGAGATCGGCTTCAAATTGAGCCAGGATGGCGTGCCCAAAGGTTTCGGCGGTGATGCCGGTGCCGTCCGAGACGAAAAAAACAGTGCGATTGGGCATGGTTTGGTATGGCAGAAGGAGGAAATCGCGGGGTGTGACGGTGTGAATTGACCCGTTAAAGCCAACGGTGTCAGCTTTGTTCAAGCCTACAATTATTATCATCCAACTGATTTTTGACGCAGATTCGTTCAAACAACACAACGACACCACGAACGGATCTGTGTTTTGATAACCGTTGAACAAGCAATGGTTATCGGCGCCGGTTTTTTAACTTCTGGAGTTTTTTCATGACTGCACTTTTCGCGCCGACTGATCTGGTCGTCCCTTTTGAAAAATTAAGAATGACCGATGTTGACTCGGTCGGGGGCAAGAATGCCAGCCTGGGTGAAATGATCTCGAATTTGCCCACAGGGGTGAAGGTTCCTACGGGTTTTGCCACCACCGCACATGCGTTTCGCGAGTTTCTGGCGTTTGGCAATCTGAATCAGAAGATCAACGACCGGTTGTCTGCGCTGGACACCGAGGATGTGAATGCGCTGGCGCTGGCCGGTGCTGAAATCCGTGCAATGGTGGAGCATCAACCGTTTCCGGCAGATCTGGAACAGCAAATTCGGCAGGCCTTTTCTGTATTGAGTGGCGACAACGCCAGTGCATCGTTTGCGGTGCGCTCCTCCGCCACTGCAGAAGATTTGCCGGACGCTTCGTTCGCCGGACAGCAGGAGACTTTTCTGAACGTGACCGGCATTGAAGAGGTGTTGCATAAGATTCGTGAAGTATTTGCTTCGCTGTACAACGACCGGGCCATCAGTTATCGGGTCCACAAAGGTTTTGCACACGAACATGTGGCTTTGAGTGCTGGTATTCAACGCATGGTCCGCTCTGACCTTGGGGCGGCGGGTGTGATGTTCACGATGGATACGGAATCGGGCTTTGATGATGTGGTTTTCATCACCTCAAGTTATGGTTTGGGAGAAACCGTGGTGCAAGGTGCGGTGAATCCGGACGAGTTTTATGTCCACAAGCCGATGCTGAAGGCGGGGAATCAGGCCTTGATTCGCCGTAACCTGGGTTCCAAGCTGATTCAGATGCAGTTTTCTAGCCCAGAAGAAAAGGCAGCCACGGGCAAGCTGGTGAAAACCACGGACGTTCCGACTGAATTGCGTAACCGGTATTCGCTGTCAGACGCCGATGTGCAGAAGCTGGCATCGTATGCGCTGGTGATTGAGCAGCACTACGGTCGCCCGATGGATATCGAGTGGGGCAAGGATGGTGTTGATGGCGAGTTGTACATCCTTCAGGCGCGTCCTGAAACGGTCAAGAGCCAGGCAGCAGGCAAGGTAGAGCATCGATACAAGCTCAAGGGCAAGGGTACTGTGCTGGTCCACGGGCGAGCCATTGGCCAGAAGATTGGTACTGGCCCGGTGAAGGTGGTGCACCACATCAGTGAGATGGATCGTGTGCAGGCCGGTGACATTTTGGTGACTGACATGACCGATCCCAACTGGGAGCCGGTGATGAAACGGGCTTCGGCCATCGTCACCAACCGGGGTGGTCGCACCTGTCATGCCGCGATCATTGCGCGTGAGTTGGGTATCCCGGCGGTCGTCGGTTGTGGCGATGCGGATCAGGTTCTCAAGGATGGCATGCTGGTGACGGTCAGTTGCGCCGAGGGGGATACCGGCTTCATCTACGACGGTTTGCTCGAAGCCGAGGTGACCGAGGTACAGCGTGGCGCCATGCCGGAAATTCCGGTCAAGATCATGATGAATGTGGGCAACCCCCAACTCGCTTTTGATTTTTGCCAGTTGCCCAATGCGGGTGTGGGTCTGGCGCGGCTTGAGTTCATCATCAATAACAACATTGGTGTGCACCCGAAGGCGATTCTGGACTATCCCAATGTGGATGCAGATTTGAAAAAGGCCGTTGAGTCGGTAGCCCGTGGTCACGCTTCTCCAAGAGCCTTTTATGTGGATCGTGTGGCAGAAGGCGTAGCCACCATTGCGGCGGCTTTTTGGCCCAAACCGGTGATCGTGCGGCTCTCCGATTTCAAGAGCAACGAGTATCGCAAGCTGATTGGTGGCAGCCGTTACGAACCGGAAGAAGAAAACCCGATGCTTGGTTTCCGTGGCGCCGCCCGCTACGTCAGCGCCGATTTTGGCGAGGCGTTTGCCATGGAGTGTGAGGCTCTCAAGCGTGTGCGCCAGGATATGGGACTGGTGAACGTACAGGTGATGGTGCCATTTGTGCGCACATTGGGCCAAGCGAAGAAGGTGACGGAATTGTTGGCCCAACATGGGCTCAAGCGGGGTGAGAACGACCTCAAATTGATCATGATGTGCGAGATTCCCAGCAATGCCATTCTGGCGAACGACTATTTGCAGTATTTCGATGGGTTCTCGATAGGTTCCAACGACTTGACCCAGTTGACGCTGGGGTTGGACCGTGACTCTGGCCTGGAATTGCTGGCCAAGGACTTTGACGAGCGGGATCCGGCCGTGACGGCACTGATTTCCCAGGCCATCAGCGCTTGCCGTGCCCAAGGCAAATACATCGGTATTTGCGGGCAGGGGCCCAGTGATCACCCAGATTTTGCCGAATGGCTTATGCAGCAAGGCATTTCTTCCATCTCATTGAACCCTGACACCGTGGTGGCTACTTGGCAAAACCTTGCCCGTTAATAGCAAACACCTATAGCACTTGGCACCATGGGGTGCCATCATCAGACGATGATGAACCCAGGGAAACCGGCGCCTGAAAGCCAACCTGCCGCAAGCTTTTCCAGCTTGCATGGTTGGCTTTTGGTCATCTGGTTCATGGCATCGTTTGGTGTTGTTTTTTTTGCTTACGATCTGCAGCAAATTGTGGCCGGTTGGCCCGTTTCCTACTGGTTCGCGGCACAGGGTAGCGTGCTGGTATTCATTGCAGTGGTTGCCGTGTTTGCTTGGATTTCCAATCGCAAGGATGGCCGCGCAGAGGCCGCTGATTTGATTGATGTTTTCTACACCCGGCGTATCCATCGCCGTTTTCTGGCCTACGTCGTCCTGTTTCTGGTGTTTTTGCTGATGCTCGCTCTGGCGGAGCATTTTGGACTGAGAAAGATATGGGTTGGGGCCATCTTTCTTTTTTCCACCGTGTTTCTGTATGCCCTGATTGGTATTTATGGCCGTACCTCCAAGGCTTCCGAGTATTACGTGGCCGGTCGGCGGATTCCGGCGGTTTACAACGGGATGGCGGTGGCGGCGGACTGGATGAGCGCTGCATCCTTTATCAGCATGGCTGGTGGTCTGTATTTGCAGGGCTTTTCCGGGTCCGGCTCTCAGCCGGGCGGTTTGGTTTACGTGTTGGGTTGGACGGGCGGTTTTTGCCTGGTGGCGCTGTTGGTTGCACCGCATTTGCGCAAAATGGATTTGTACACCGTGCCAGATTTTTTTGGCAGCCGCTTTGGCGGTCATTGGCCGCGCGTCATTGCGGCGTGGGCTGCCGTGTTGTGTTCTTTCACCTATGTGGTCGCCCAGATTTATGGTGTTGGCCTGATCACGTCACGCTTGACAGGTGTGCAATTTGAAATTGGTATTCTGCTCGGTTTGGGGGGGGTGCTGGTTTGCTCTTTTTTGGGTGGGATGCGCGCGGTGACTTGGACGCAAGTCACGCAGTACGTGGTGTTGATTCTGGCGTTTTTGATCCCGGTCTCCTGGCTGGCCTACAAACAATTGGGCAATCCGCTGGCTCCCGTGGCGTATGGTCAGCAGCTCCCCAAGATTGCTGAACTGGAGCGGCGACTGATGTCGTCGCCTGCCGAAATAGAGGTGATCCACGAGTATGCCAGGCGTTCGGCTGATTACGCCCGCAAATTGGAAAATGTCACCGAATCGCTTGACCGCGAGAAAAAAAAGCATCGGGATGAGATCCAGCGTCTGTTACGAACGCATGCTGAAGAGGCTGATATCGTGGTTGCGCGTCGTGCGTTGGCTGCCTTGCCGCGAGATGAAGCCAGTGCGCGCGAACGCTGGAATCGTGCGATGGGGGACAACCTTGATCGTGCCAAACCCCTGGCTGGCATGCCTGAACATACCCGCCCGTTTGCCGGCAATCCAGAGGGCACCCCAGAAGAGAAAAAAAGCTATGAAACCTCGCGGCGCAATTTTTTGGCCTTGATGTTTTGTCTGATGATCGGGACGGTGGGTCTGCCCCACTTGCTGACACGGTTTTACACTACCCGATCAGTGACCGAAACCAGAAATTCGGTCACCTGGTCATTGTTTTTTATTGCTCTGTTGTACCTGTCTGCTCCGGCTTTGGCGGTACTGGTCAAGTACGAAATCATGGGGCACCTGGTTGGGCAGCGTTTTGATGAGTTGCCTGTATGGATCGCGCAGTGGGCCAGACTGGATCCCTCGCTGATTTCGGTCAGTGATGTCAATGGTGACCACATCTTGCAGTTCGCTGAGCTCAGGCTGGGTGCTGATATTGTCATGCTTGCCACCCCGGAGATTGGTGGTTTGCCTTATGTTGTCTCTGGATTGGTTGCCGCGGGTGGTCTGGCGGCAGCGCTATCGACGGCCGATGGTTTGCTGCTGACGATAGGCAATGCGTTGGCTCATGACCTGTTTTACCGTGGGGAGAGTGACCGCTCGGGGGCTGTCCGCAGGGTCATGTTGTCCAAGTTTGCCTTGCTGCTGGTGGCGCTGCTTGCAGCCTATGTGGCCGCTCAAAGACCTGCTGACATTTTGTATCTGGTCTCGGCGTCGTTCTCATTGGCGGGGGCAGCGTTTGTTCCGGTCATGATTCTGGGGATCTTCTGGTCCGGCGTGACTCGGCCTGCAGCGGTGGCTGGCATGCTCAGCGGGTTGGGGTTGACGCTCTATTACATGCTGGTCAATGTTCCTGTTGTCAGGTCTTTTTTGGGGCTACAGGGGGTCGGTCTGTGGTTCGACATTGAGCCTGTTTCCGCTGGCGTTTTTGGCGTAGCGGCTGGGCTGTTCGTGACGATTCTGGTGAGCGTCCTGACACGGTCCCACAATCGGGCGGTGTGCTGATGCGCACGATGTTTTTCCTCAAGCTATAATCATCGGCTAACCTTGCCACACCCCAATGAGACGCTGGGGGTGGCTTTTCGCCTCAATTTGAGGTACTTCCAAAAGGAGTTTCAATGCGTCATTATGAAATCATCCTCATGATCCATCCGGATCAGAGCGAACAAGTTCCTGCCATGCTGGAACGCTACAAGGGCATGATTGTTGCCGGCGGCGGCAAAGTGCATCGGGTTGAAGACTGGGGTCGTCGTCAGTTGGTCTACATGATCAACAAGTTGGCCAAAGCTCATTACCTGTGTATCAACATTGAAGCCAATCAGGCTGTCATGGCTGAACTCGAGCATGCGTTCAAGTTCAACGATGCGGTGTTGCGTCATCTGACTGTGTTGAAGAAAAAGGCTGAAACAGGCCCTTCTTCCATGATGAAGACGGTCGAGCGCGAAGACGCTCGCAAGTCGCAGCAAGCTGAATATCAGGCTTGAAACACTTGAAATCCAGCATGCAGTGAGCCTGGTTGCCAATCAACTGATTTTGACGGCAAGTATTCTCGAAGTGGAACCTTTGCGATACACGCCGTCTGGTATCCCCGCTGTCAATAGTCATCTGGAGCATACCTCCGAGATCATCGAAGCAGGGCAGGTCAGGCAAGTCAAGGCGGTGATGAAATCCGTGGCATTTGGTGCAGTTGCAGAGCAATTGGCCCGTCAGGATGTCGGTAGCAGCTGGAATTTCAAAGGTTTTGTGGCAACGCCTCGTGGTGCTAAACACGTCGTGTTTCACATCCAAGAATTTGCTCAACAGTAACGTATTTCCCAAATATTGAAGGAGTCCATCATGGCCGGACCAAAACGTTTCAACAACAAAGACAAGCGCCCCAAGCGCCCCGCACAAAATCTGCTGTTCAAGCGCAAGCGCTTTTGCCGTTTTACGGTGACAGGCGTTGAAGAAATCGATTACAAAGACATCGACACCTTGCGTGATTTCATTGCCGAAAATGGCAAGATCATCCCCGCTCGTTTGACTGGCACCCGTGCCATTTTCCAACGTCAGCTCAACACTGCCATCAAGCGTGCCCGCTTCCTGGCGATGCTGCCCTACAGCGATCAGCACAAGATCTAAGGACTCTCAACCATGCAAATCATTCTGCTCGACAAGGTGGTTAACCTTGGCAATCTCGGTGAAATCGTTCGTGTTAAAGACGGTTATGCACGCAACTTCCTGATTCCTTCCGGTCGCGCTCGCCGTGCCACCGAAGCCGCCAAGCAAGAGTTCGAGGCACGTCGTGCTGAACTTGAAAAGGCTGCGGCTGCCAAGTTGGCTGAAGCTCAGGCTGTTGGTGAAAAGCTTGCAGGCACTGTCTGCAAGCTGACTCAAAAAGCGGGTGTTGATGGCCGTTTGTTTGGCTCGGTGACCAATGCAGACATCGCTGAAGAGCTGACGAAGTCCGGTTTTGCCGTGACCAAGGCCCAGATTCGCATGCCTAATGGCCACATCAAAATGGTCGGCGACAGCACGATCAGCGTGGCATTGCACACCGACGTGGTGGTGGATATCACTGTGTCGGTTTACGGCGAAACAGCGTAAGCCTGAGGTTCTCTCATTCAAAGCCGCCCGGGCGCAAGCCTTGGCGGCTTTTGTATTGGGAACTCTCAAATAGTACTGTTTGCACAGTTTATGCACAGGTTTTATGCCCTTTGTCCCCAGCCTTTCACTCGACACCATGATCGGCACACCTTAGTATCCATGGCTTGAAGGAAACTCCCATGTCCGCCGACCTCTCCCTGCTTCAGCATGATTTTGTGCAAGACCGCCAAGTCGCGCAGTTGCGTATTCCGCCACATTCCATTGAGGCCGAGTCCAGTGTGCTGGGTGGCTTGTTGCTCGATAACGCGGCTTGGGACCGGGTCAGCGATGTTCTATCAGAAAACGATTTTTACCGATATGAACATCGGGCCGTATTTGCGGCAATGAGTGTATTGATCAACGCTGGCAAGCCGGCCGATGTGATCACGGTTTATGAACAATTGCAGAGTTCAGGCAAAGCCGAGGAAATTGGTGGTCTGAGCTACCTCAATGCGCTTGCCCAGTATGTGCCCAGCGCGGGCAATATCCGTCGTTATGCTGAAATCGTCCGGGAGCGCTCGATTTTGCGCAAACTGGTTTCGACCAGTGAAGAAATATCGGCCAACGCCTTTAACCCGAAGGGGCGGCCAGTGGCCTCCATTCTGGATGAAGCCGAACAAAAGATCTTCAATATCGGTGAAGAGGGTGCCCGTACCAAACAGGGTTTTCAGACCATGGACACCCTGGTTGTGGATCTGCTGGATCGCGTGCAGGAAATGGCGGACAACCCTAACGACGTGACAGGGGTTCCTACCGGGTTTTATGACCTGGACCGTATGACTGCAGGGTTACAGGCAGGTGATTTGGTGGTGTTGGCCGCCCGGCCTTCGATGGGCAAGACCGCTTTTGCAATCAATATTGCCGAGCATGTGGCCCTGAACGAAGGGCTGCCGGTAGCCGTGTTTTCCATGGAAATGGGTGCGGCCCAGCTGGCAGTGCGTATTGTTGGCTCCATTGGGCGCATTGACCAGGGGCATTTACGGACAGGCAAGTTGACCGATGACGAGTGGCCGCGCCTGTCGGAAGCCATTGAAAAGCTGCGCACGATTTCGCTGCATATTGACGAAACGGCAGGCTTGACGGCCAGCGAGCTGCGGGCCAACGCGCGGCGGCTGTCTCGCCAGTGTGGTCAACTTGGCCTGATTGTGGTGGACTATTTGCAGTTGATGAGCGGCTCTAGTGGCAGTGATGGTGAAAACCGCGCCACCGAGCTGGGTGAGATTTCCCGGGGTCTCAAAATGCTGGCCAAGGAACTGAAATGCCCGGTGATTGCCCTGTCGCAGCTCAATCGCAGCGTTGAACAACGCCCTGACAAACGTCCGATGATGAGTGACTTGCGCGAGTCTGGCGCCATTGAGCAGGATGCCGACATCATCATGTTCATTTACCGGGATGAGTACTACACCAAAGACGCCTGCAAGGAGCCTGGCGTCGCCGAGGTGATCATTGCCAAGCAACGTAATGGCCCGACCGGCACCGTCAAGCTGGCTTTCCTGAACCGGATCACCAAGTTTGAATCACTGGCCACAGGGGCCAGCGACGATTTCTAAGCCCGTCCCGTCAGAGGACCTCGCTGGCAAAGTCAGCCAGTCGTGAACGCTCCCCGCGGGCCAGGGTGATATGGCCGCTGTGTTGCCAGCCCTTGAACTTGTCCACCGCGTAGGTCAAACCGGAAGAGCCTTCGGTCAGATAAGGCGTGTCAATCTGCGCAATGTTGCCCATGCAGATGATCTTGGTGCCAGGGCCAGCCCTGGTGATCAGTGTTTTCATCTGCTTGGGCGTCAGGTTTTGCGCTTCGTCGATGATCACATATTTGTTCAGAAAGGTGCGGCCACGCATGAAGTTCATGCTCTTGATCTTGATGCGGCTGCGGATCAGCTCGTTGGTGGCCGCGCGGCCCCACTCACCGGCCGTGTTGTCGGTCTTGCCCAGGACCTCCAGGTTGTCATCCAGCGCTCCCATCCAGGGGCCCATTTTTTCTTCTTCCGTGCCGGGGAGGAAACCAATGTCTTCACCAACACTGACAGTGGCACGGGTGACAATGATTTCGGTGTAGCGTCGTTCGTCAAGCACTTGTGTCAGTCCCGAAGCCAAAGCCATCAGGGTCTTGCCGGTGCCAGCTGTGCCTGTCAGGGTGACAAAATCCACTTCCGGGTCCATCAACAAGTTCATGGCAAAGTTCTGCTCGCGATTGCGGGTGGTGATGCCCCAGACGGCATTTTTCAGATGGGTGAAGTCGCGCAGGGTCCTGAGCACGGCCACCTTGCCGCGAATTTCGGTCACCTTGGCATACAGGCTGGGTTCGCCAGGGGCTTCAAAATAGACAAACTGATTGACCAGCAGTTGTGGTACCACCGGGCCGCTGACACGGTAAAACGTGTGGGCACCCTGTTGCCAGCTCTCGACCGTATTGCCATGCGTGCTCCAGAAGTCGGCTGGCAACGCATAGGCACCGGAATACAGCAGGTCGCCATCTTCCAGCGTCTTGTCGTTCTTGTAGTCATCGGTTGACAGACCCAGGGCACGTGCCTTGACACGCATGTTGATGTCCTTGGACACCAGCACCACCTCGCGCGGCGCATATTGTTTACGCAGCGCCTCCACCACGCCCAGAATCTGGTTGTCGGCCTTGCCCTGGGGCAGGCTGATGGGCAGGTCGTAGTTGAGCAGTTGGGTCTGGAAGAACAGCCGGCCAGTCGCTTCGGTGTGGCCGGTGGAGTCCAGCGGCAAGCCGGTGGCGATGTCGGCGCCTTGATACTCGGCCAGCGCATCCAGTGTCCTGCTGGCTTGCCGGCCATTGCGCGCCACCTCGGTCATGCCTTTTTTGTGGGCATCAAGCTCTTCAAGCACGATCATGGGCAAAAAGATGTCGTGCTCTTCAAAGCGGAACAGGCACGTGGGGTCGTGCAGCAGCACGTTGGTGTCCAGCACAAACAGTTTGGCTGGCCCGCGCGGCCGCTTGGTTTTGGCGCGGGGACGCTCAGCTTGTGCCTTGACGGGGACGGTGGTCGATACGACCGTCGTGGTTGGAGGCGAGGCGGGCGCTGGCACTGGTGGTGCGGGTGTCGCCTTTGTCTTGACGGGGGCCACCTCGGTCTTGGTCGCCGTTGACTTGCTTTTGGGGCGGGATCGCGCCGGCTGGTCATATTCCTGCATGGACAGCAAGGCAGCACGTTTGGTAGGGGCAGACGGCAAGGGCATGAAAACTCCCGAGTGGGGTAAGAAAAGGCAGATTCAGAAACGAAACAGCCGCCATGTCGCCAGGGCGGCTGTTGCATAAGGAAAAGCGCAAACTGTCAAAGGCATGCAAATGATTATGCACGAGCCTTTGTGACAGTTTGAAATACCCGAAATGGTGTCCGGGTTGTCTGTCAGGCCAACGCAACGGCCTTCTTGAGTTCCTTGACGGCGTTGAGCACTTCATCCACATGGCCAGGCACCTTCAGGCCGCGCCATTCTTCCTTGAGGCAGCCATCTGCGCCAATCAGGAAGGTGCTGCGTTCGATGCCTTTGACCTTTTTGCCGTACATGATCTTGTTTTTGACGACACCGAACATGTGGCACATTTTTTCCTCGGTGTCGGCAATCAGCTCAAACGGAAGTTCCAGTTTGAGTTTGAATTCATCGTGAGACTTCATGTTGTCGCGTGAAACGCCAAACACGGTGGCACCCGCCTTGACAAAGTCCTTGTATTTGTCACGGAACTGCATGGCTTCGGTGGTGCAGCCCGGCGTGTTGTCCTTGGGGTAAAAATACAGGACGACAATCTGTCCTAAGTGGGAAGTGTTGGTGACTCGGATACCGCCTGTGGCATTGGATTCAAATTCAGGGATGGGTTTATTGACAACAATCGCCATGGTTCTTCAATCTCGTGTGACAGGATGCGTCGGTCTCTCAAGTCGTGGACACTATCCTTTTTTTATAGCGCTGCTGCGCCCTCGACTGCCAACGTAGGATTTTAACGCATCAACAGGGCCGCAGCCACGTTGCGACCTTCTCCCGCCAGGATGTTGTACGTGCGGCAGGCGGCTTGGGTGTCCATGGTTTCCAGGCCGATCTGTCGCCGGATCAGTGCCTGTGTCAATGCCGGGGCCACAAACCGCAGTCGGGAGCCACTGCCGAAGATCACCAGTTCGGTCTGCAACTGGGCCAATTGTTCAAAGTGTTCCGCACGCAAGTCTTCAAAGGCGTCACAAAGCCAGTCCAGCCGTTCGCCGCCAGAGCTGATGATGACACTGCGGGTGATTCTGTCGTCTTGGCCTGCCACCTGCACCCAACCGGGGCCATAACCCTGTATCGACTGGACGGTGATCACATCAGGTTTTATTTTCATGGTGAATGCTTGATCGGGAGGAGGAGGCCGATGGGTGCCGGTGGCGATCAGGAACTTGTGGTCAAATTATAGGTTTCGCTTAGCTCGGACACTCCCGGAGGGACTTTGAAGACCATACGCAAATCGGCCAAGCTGGCCAACGTCTGCTACGACATCCGCGGCCCCATCATGGACGCGGCGCGCCAGATGGAAGAGGAAGGTCACAAGATCATCAAGCTCAACATCGGCAACCTCGCGGTGTTTGGTTTTGATTCCCCGGAAGAAATCCAGCAAGACATGATCCGCAACCTGCCCAACTCGGCGGGTTACTCTGACAGCAAGGGCATTTTTGCGGCGCGCAAGGCAGTCATGCATGAGACCCAAAAACAGGGTGTCAAAGGCGTCACGCTGGATGACATTTACCTGGGCAATGGCGCCAGCGAGCTGATTGTGATGGCTACCAATGCCCTGCTCGATGACGGCGATGAGCTTCTGCTGCCTTCTCCCGATTACCCGCTGTGGACGGCGGCGGCCAGCCTGTCTGGGGGCACACCGGTGCATTACCTGTGTGACGAAGCCAATGGCTGGATGCCTGATCTGAACGACATCCGCGCCAAAATCACGCCGCGGACCAAGGGCCTGGTGGTGATCAACCCCAACAACCCGACCGGCGCGTTGTACTCCGACGCCTTGCTCAAGGCGCTGGTGCAAATTGCCCGTGAGCACAATCTGGTGATTTTTGCCGATGAGGTGTACGACAAGGTGCTGTACGACGGGGCCAAACACACGGCCATCGGCTCGCTCAGCGAGGATGTGCTGACCCTGACGTTCAACTCGCTCTCCAAGAGCTACCGCTCCTGTGGCTACCGAGCCGGCTGGATGGTGGTCTCTGGCGACAAAAAGCCGGCCCGCGACTACATTGAAGGCCTGAACATGCTCTCCAACATGCGCCTGTGCTCCAACGTGCCGGGCCAGTGGGCGATCCAGACCGCCCTGGGCGGCTACCAGAGCATCAATGACCTGGTTTGTGAAGGGGGCCGGCTGCGCCGCCAGCGCGACCTGGCCTATGAGCTGATCACCGCCATCCCGGGCGTGAGCTGCGTTAAGCCCCAGGCTGCGCTGTACATGTTCCCCAAGCTGGACCCCGCCGTCTACCCGATCGAGGACGACCAGCAGTTCTTTCTGGAGTTGTTGCAGGAAACCAAGGTCATGCTGGTGCAGGGCACGGGTTTCAACTGGCCGGCGCCCGACCATTTCCGTATTGTGTTTTTGCCGCACGAGGATGACCTGCGCGAAGCCATCGGCCGTGTGGCCAGGTTCCTGGAAAACTACCGCAAGCGCTGTGGCACCTAGATTGCTATATTAATCATAGCTGTTGATGCATGTTTTATGCGGGCTGGAAGCACTTTTTATTCTGAAGTTTTGACATTTTTATGAAACCTATTCAAGTTGGTCTGTTGGGCATCGGTGTGGTTGGTTCGGGCACCTTCAATGTGCTCAAGCGCAACCAGGAAGAAATCAAACGCCGCGCTGGCCGTGGTATCGAAATCACCATGGTGGCTGACCTGAACGTGGCACGCGCCCAGGAGCTGGTCGGCCCGGGCGTGACGGTGGTCAGTGATGCCCGCACGGTGATTGCCAACCCCGACATCGACATCGTGATCGAGCTCATTGGCGGCTACGGCATCGCCAAGACTCTGGTGCTCGAAGCCATTGCCGCCGGCAAACACGTGGTCACCGCCAACAAAGCCTTGCTCGCCGTGCATGGCACCGAGATTTTCGCTGCCGCCTCCGCCAAGGGCGTGATGGTGGCATTTGAAGCTGCGGTGGCTGGTGGCATCCCGATCATCAAGGCGCTGCGCGAAGGCCTCACCGCCAACCGCATCCAGTGGATTGCCGGCATCATCAACGGCACCACCAACTTCATCCTGAGCGAAATGCGCGACAAGGGCCTGGACTTCGGTGTGGTGCTCAAAGAAGCGCAACGGCTGGGCTACGCCGAAGCCGATCCCACCTTTGACATCGAAGGTGTGGATGCCGCCCACAAAGCCACGCTGATGAGTGCCATCGCCTTTGGCATCCCGGTGCAGTTTGACAAAGCCTACGTCGAAGGCATCACCAAACTGGGCGCCGCCGACATCAAATACGCCGAGCAACTCGGTTACCGCATCAAGCTGCTGGGCATCACCAAGCGCGCTGCCAATGGCATCGAACTGCGTGTGCACCCCTGCCTGATCCCGGCCAAACGCCTGATCGCCAATGTGGAAGGAGCCATGAACGCGGTGGTGGTGCAGGGCGACGCGGTCGGCACCACGCTGTATTACGGCAAGGGCGCAGGCAGTGAGCCGACCGCCAGCGCCGTGATTGCCGATCTGGTGGACATCACCCGACTGCACACCGCCGACGCTGCCCACCGGGTGCCCCATCTGGCTTTCCAGCCCAACGCCATGAGCGACGTGCCGGTGCTGCCCATGAGCGAGGTGGTCACCAGTTATTACCTGCGCCTGCGTGTGGCGGATGAAACCGGGGTGCTGGCCCAAGTCACCGGCATCCTGGCTGGCGCCGGCATCAGCATTGATGCGGTGTTGCAGCGTGAAGCCGATGAAGTCAGCGGTGAAGCCCAGATACCGCAAACGGACGTGATCATCCTGACCCATGATTGCGTCGAAGCCAGCATGAACGCCGCCATCGCCCAGATGCAAGCCCTGCCGGCCGTGCTGGAACCCATCACCCGCATCCGCAAAGAGGAGTTGAACTGATGTTGTACCTCTCCACCCGCGGCGACCCCAGCCGCAAGCGCTTTTGTGAAATCCTGCTCGAAGGCCTGGCCCCCGATGGTGGCCTGTACCTGCCCGAGTCGTACCCGCAGGTCAGCGATGTCACGCTGAACCGCTGGCGCGAGGTCTATCACAAGCAGGGTTATGCCGAACTGGCGTTCGAGATTTTGTCGCTCTACATCGATGACATCCCGGCTGCCGACCTCAGGGCCCTGTGCGCCAAAACCTACACCGCCGAAGTGTTTGGCACCGGTGAGATCGTGCCCCTGCGCCACCTGGAAAACGGCATCTGGCTGGAGGCCCTGTCCAACGGTCCGACGCTGGCCTTCAAGGACATGGCCATGCAGCTGCTGGGCAACCTGTTCGAGTACGAACTGGCCCGGCGCGGCGAGCAGCTCAACATCCTGGGTGCCACCAGCGGCGACACCGGCAGCGCTGCCGAATACGCCATGCGTGGCAAGCAGGGGGTGCGCGTTTTCATGACCAGCCCACAAGGGCGCATGAGCCCGTTCCAGCAGGCGCAGATGTTCAGCTTGATGGACGACAACATCTTCAACATCGCCGTGGACGGCGTGTTTGACGACTGCCAGGACATGGTCAAGGCCGTCAGCAATGACCTGGACTTCAAGCGCCAGTACAAGATTGGCACCGTCAATTCGATCAACTGGGCCCGCCTGCTGGCCCAGGTGGTGTACTACTTTGCCGGCTACTTCCAGGCCACGCAAACCAGTTCTGAGAAGGTCAGCTTTACCGTGCCCAGCGGCAATTTTGGCAACGTCTGCGCCGGCCATGTGGCCCGCATGATGGGCCTGCCGATTGCCAGGCTGGTGGTGGCCACCAATGAAAATGACGTGCTCGACGAGTTTTTCAAAACCGGCGTCTACCGTGTGCGCGGCAGTGCCGACACCTTCGAGACTTCCAGCCCGTCGATGGACATTTCCAAGGCCAGCAATTTCGAGCGCTTTGTGTTCGACCTGCTGGGCCGCGACGGTGCACGCACCAAACAACTGTTTGGCGATGCCCTGCAGCGCAGCGGGCGGTTTGACCTGAGCCAGCACCCGGCGTTCAACGACGTTCGCTTGCGGTATGGTTTTGAGAGTGGCAAAAGCACCCATGCCGACCGCTTGGCCACCATCAAGGACACCTTTGAGCGGATGGGCATGATGATCGACACCCACACCGCCGACGGTGTGAAGGTGGCACGTGAGCAGCGCCAGGACGGCGTGCCGATGATCGTGCTGGAAACCGCGCTGCCAATCAAGTTTGCCCAGACCATTGTCGAAGCGACTGGCCGCGAGCCGGACCGGCCCGCCAAGTTCGAGGGCATCGAGGCGCTGCCCAAACGCGTCACCCGCATGGCCGCCGATGCCCAGGCCATCAAGGCCTTCATTGCTGAAAAATGTCAATGAAACAGGCCTCTAGCCCGCGTGAAACAAGCCTGATTAGCTACTAAAAAGAGAGTAAATGCCATGAAGGTGGTGGGTTTTGCCGGATTTTCCGGCTCGGGAAAGACCACACTGGTGGAGCGACTGATCCCCGCGCTGCGGCGGCGCGGCCTGCGCGTTTCGGTGGTGAAACACGCCCACCACCGGTTTGACATTGACCACCCGGGCAAGGACACCTACCGCCACCGCGAGGCCGGTGCCTTTGAGGTGGTGGTGGCCTCGCCGCACCGGCTGGCGCTGATGCGCGAGTTCGAGGTGGCCCACCAGACCAGCGTGCATGAGCTGATCGCCGAACTCTATGACGGTGTGGACTGGGTTCTGGTGGAGGGCTACCGTGACTCCGATCTGCTCAAGATCGAGGTCTGGCGTGCCCAAGCCGGCAAACCCGCCTGTTATCCGGTGGATGACTTCATCACCGCCGTGGCCACCGACTCCCCCGCCGAGCTGCCCGCGCCTACCGGTTTGCCAGTGCTGGACCTCAACAACCCCGAGGCGGTGCTGGACTGGCTGCTGGCGCAGGGCGAGCGTTTTGACTACAACCCGGAGAACTACGCATGAGCAGTGCGCCCAAGGCCTTCAAACCCTTGAAACCGCTGGACGATGCCCTGGCCGAGCTGCTGGGTTTTGCCCAGCCGCTGGGGCGGGTCGAATCCGTGTCCACCTTTGAGGCCGATGGCCGGGTACTGGCGCAGGATCTGGTGTCGGCGTTGCAGGTGCCACCGCAGGACAACAGTTCAATGGACGGTTACGCCGTGCGCTGCACCGACCTGGCCGCCGGGATCGCCCTGCCGGTGTTGCAGCGCATTCCGGCCGGCACCCATGGCAGCCCACTGGCACCGATGTCGGCGGCGCGCATTTTTACCGGCGCGCCGATCCCGCCCGGTGCCGACGCCGTGGTGATGCAGGAAGACTGCAGCGTGCAGGCCGACGGCACGGTGCGGGTCAATGCGCCGGTGCAGCCGGGCCAATGGATTCGCCGCTCGGGGGAAGACGTGACCCGTGGTGCCGTTATCCTGGCCCGGGGGCAGCGCCTCACGCCAGCGGCGCTGGGGCTGGCGGCCAGCATTGGGCTGGCCCAAGTGCAAGTGGCGCAGCGCCCGCGCGTGGCGCTGTTTTCCACCGGCGACGAACTGGTCATGCCCGGCGAGGTCGAACCCGGGCAGATGGCGCCTGGGGCCATTTACAACTCGAACCGCTTTTTCCTGAAAGCGCTGTTGACCCGTCTGGGCTGCGAGGTCAGTGACCTGGGCATCGTGCCCGACCGGCGCGAAGCCACCATCGAGGCCCTGCGCGGTGCGGCGCAAGGCCATGACCTGATTCTGACCAGCGGCGGTGTGTCGGTGGGGGAAGAAGACCACATCAAGCCGGCCGTGCAGGCGCTGGGCCATCTGGATCTGTGGCAACTGGCCATCAAGCCCGGAAAACCCTTCGCTTA
>NZ_JAQTWM010000058.1:17594-23377 GCF_028689305.1 Rhodoferax sp.
ATGACCTGATTCTGACCAGCGGCGGTGTGTCGGTGGGGGAAGAAGACCACATCAAGCCGGCCGTGCAGGCGCTGGGCCATCTGGATCTGTGGCAACTGGCCATCAAGCCCGGAAAACCCTTCGCTTATGGCCGGGTGGCCCAGGCGCACTTCATCGGCCTGCCTGGTAACCCGGTGTCCAGTTTTGTCACCTTCTTGCTGCTGGTGCGCCCGTTTTTGCTGAAGTTGCAGGGGGTGACTGAATTTGCTATTAAAACAGTAGCGTCAACCGCAGATTTCACCTGGGCTAGGGCCGATAAACGCCGAGAGTTTTTGCGGGTGCGCCGCCGTGCCGACGGTGGGCTGGAACTGTTTGCCAACCAGAGCTCGGGCGTGCTGACCTCGGCCGTCTGGGGCGACGGTCTGGTGGACAACCCGCCAGGCCAGACCATCGCACCGGGGGACGTGGTGCGGTTCATTCCTTTTTCGGAGTTGCTGGCATGAAGATCACTATCAAATATTTCGCCGGCATTCGGGAGGCCATTGGGGCACCGTCCGAGCTGCGTGACACGGCAGCCCCGACGCTGGCGGCGTTGCGTGATGAGCTCATCGCCCAGGGTGGCGCTTACGCTGAGAGTCTGGCGCGTGGCAAGGCGGTGCGCCTGGCGCTCAACCAGGTCATGGCCGACGAGTCGGCTGCACTCACCGAAGGCGCCGAAGTCGCCTTCTTCCCACCCGTCACCGGCGGCTGACGGCTCAGGCCTTGTCCAGCAAAGCCAGCAGCTGCCGGGTGGCGCTGGTGCTGGCAGCGGTCATCGGCAGCCGCAGCTCGTTGTGGATCAGGCCCTGGTGCGCCAGCGCGGCCTTGATCAGGGCCGGGTTGGGCTCGGTAAACACGGCCTGCGTCATGGCCTGTAATCCGGGCCACAGTGCCTGCGCCTGCGCCGGGTTGCCCTGGCGCACCCAGGCCAGCAGCTGAACAAATTGTGCCGTGCACAGATGGGCGCTGGCCGCAATGGCGCCCACACCGCCCATGGTCAGGGTGTTCAGGATCTGGCCGTCTTCTCCGGCCAGCACCTGCAGCCGGCCATCGGTGATCAGCGCCCGTGTCTTGTCCACGTCACCGCCACAGTCCTTGATGGCCCGGATATTCGGGTGGGCCGCCAGCGCCAGCAGGGTTTCCAAGGGCAACACCGAGCCGGTGCGGTAGGGAATGTCATAGAGGATCAAGGGCTGGCCGGCACTGTTCGCCAGTGTGCTGAACCAGTGCTGCAACCCTGCCGGTGCCGGGCGGATGTAGTGTGGTGCTGGCACCAGCAGGCCGGCGATGGGCTGGCGGGCCAGTTCACGCACCCAGGCCTGGGTCTGACCCAGGTGGTAGCCCGACAGACCCATCACCACCGGCAGCCCGGCGCTGGCCTGCAGCACGGTGTCAAGCACGGCCAATTGTTCGGCCTTGTCCAGGGCCGCGGCTTCGCCGGTGGAGCCGCAAGCGACAAAACCGCGGACACCGGCCTTGGCCAGATGGCTGACCAGCCGGGTCAGGGCCGGGTGGTCTACCGCACCGTGGTGAAACGGGGTGACCAGGGGAATCCAGAGTCCGGAAAAGTCGGGAGAGGTTGGCATGCATCATTCCTTTTTTGAAAAAAGACCGATGAGGGAAACCATCGACAGATGCGCACGAGAACCAAAAAAAGGGGGAGGGGGTCTTTTGGCAGTTCCGTCGCTCATCTGAGGACGGAACCGCAGCTCCGGTCAGATGAGCTTGGGTTTTTGAGGTTTGGATGCCAGCGCAACAGCCCAGCTGGCACCGATCAGGGCCAGGGTAGGGGTGGGGCGGTGGATGGCAAACATGGCTTGAGTCTAGCAGGCCGGTGATGCCACAATTCGGCCATGACTCAAACGCATCTCCCTCGTGTTTCCATCCAGACCCAGGACTTTGACCTGAACGCAGAAATTGCGGCACTGCGTGCGCGTGATGGCCGGGTGGGTGCAGTGTGCTCCTTCATCGGCACCGTGCGTGACCGTACTGCGGGTGAACCGGACGCCATCAGCAGCATGGAGCTGGAACATTATCCCGGCATGACCGAACAGTCGATTGAGGCCATGATCGACGCGGCCCACGCGCGGTTTGACATTTTTGGTGCCCGCGTCATTCATCGCGTGGGTTTGTTGCAGCCGCTGGACCAGATCGTCATGGTGGCCGTGACTTCGGCCCACCGGGGGCAGAGTTTTGCTGCTTGCGAGTTCCTGATGGACTACCTCAAGACCCAGGCACCGTTCTGGAAAAAAGAACAGACACCCGTCGGCGCCCGCTGGGTGGATGCTCGTGTCAGCGACGATGCTGCGCTGGCCAAATGGGGTATTACCGCCAGTAACGGCTGAGTCGGTGACGCCCACATGTCCGTTCCGGGGACGGCAAGCAAGCGACGCTACACCATGTTGTGGATGGTGAACCGCTTGAGGTAGTCGTCCGGCAGGGCCGGGTCAAACGTTTTGCCCATGATGCGGTGTTTGCGGTACGCACCATCAGGCGCACGCCAGCCAGACATGGCCATTTGCTTTTTGGCATCGGTGAGCATGAAAACTTTTTCGGCAATCTGGTGGTAGTTCACCTCGGCCTTCAGATAGCCCCAGCGCTTCATTTGTGTCAGCATCCACACCGCCATCGATTGCCAGGGGATCGGGTCAAACAGCACCCGGTCTGGCACATTGCGGTTGTTGCCCAGGCCATCATCAAAACGGCCGGTCATGATTTGTGTGAGTAATTCTTCGGGCTGGTTCAAATAAGCAGCGGGCGCAATCGCCTTGACGATCTGGTCTCTTGCGCCCGGCTGGCTGGCCAGCACCGAGGCGCTGATGATGGCCCGGTACAGCGCGGCAAAGCTGTTGGGGTTTTTCTGGATGAACTCGGTGCTGGTGCCAAACGCGCAGCAGGGGTGGCCGTCCCAGATGTCTTTGGTCAGCAGGTGGATAAAACCGATGCCGTCAAACACGGCGCGCTGGTTAAACGGCTCAGGCCCAAGGAAGCCGTCGATGTTGCCCGCTTTAAGTTCGGCCACCATTTGTGGTGGAGGCACCAGTTTGAGCTGCACGTCGCGGTCGGGGTGCAGGCCGTGCTCAGCCAGGTAGTAGCGCAGCAGGAAGTTGTGAATCGAAAACTCGAACGGAATGCCCAGCTTGAAGCCTTTCCAGTTCTTTGGGTCGCGGTTGGCCTTGTGCCGCTGGTGCAGGGTAATGGCCTGTCCGTTGGTGTTCTGGATCGAGGCCACATGCATGCCCGTGGCGGCAGAGCCCAAGCCCAGTGACATGGCCAGCGGCATGGGTGAGAGAAAGTGCGAGGCATCGTGCTCACGGTTGATCATTTTGTCGCGGATCGTGCCCCAGCCCGCAGTTTTGATCAGCTGAACGTTCAGCCCTTCTTTTTTGTACAGGCCCAACGGGTCAGCCATGATCAGCGGTGTGGCACAGGTGATGGCGATGAAGCCGACCTTCAGGTCTTTTTTCTCCGGTGTGCCGTGATCTTGCGCCATGGCTTGCAGGCTGGTCAGCGCCCCGGCGGGCAGGGCCGCAGCAATGGCGGCACGGGCCGTGCTGGCCCCCACCGCTTGCAGAAAGCGCCGGCGCAAGCCGTCGTGCGGAAGAATGGCCTTGACCAGGCTGGCTTCCATCAACTGGTTCTGATGCTGCTCAATTTGCGTGGTTACCGAACCCGTGCAGGAAAACGAGGCATGCCGGGCTCCGCAGGCGCAGGCCAACGTCATGGGCTGGTCGGGGTCGTAGAGAGAGCTGTTCGGCATGCGCGGACTCCGGTTCAATACTGTTTGTAAGGCAGGAATTTGCCCGACAGCACCACGTTGACGCGGTCGCCCTTGGGGTCGGCTTCACGCACGATGTCCATGGAGAAGTCAATCGCGCTCATGATGCCGTCGCCAAACTCTTCGTGGATCAGTTCCTTGATGGTGGTTCCGTAGACGCTGACAATTTCATACCAGCGGTAGATCAGCGGGTCGGTCGGCACGGGGGTGGGCAGCGAGCCTTTGTAGGGCACCACTTGCAGCCATTTTTGTTCTTCTACCGTCAGGCCAAAAATCTTGCCGACAATCTTGGCCTGCTCGGCATTGAGTGTCATCTGGCCCAGGCAGGCAGCGGTGACCCATTCTTTGGACAGACCCACTTTTTTGGCCACTGCATCCCATTTGATGCCCTTGGAAACTTTGGTGCTGATGATTTTTTCGGTGACTTCGAGACGGTTCATAGTGACTCCTGTAGAGGTGAGTGGGGTTGAATAAATGAAGAAAAAAGTTAGTGCGCGATGGCGCGTGACACCAAAAAATCGACCACGTGGTTGCGCAGTTCGTAATAGCCGTCCAGGTGGTGCAGGTTGGCACGCACCCGGCTGCGGGGCAGTGGGTTGACCACCACCTCGGCAATGCCGCCAGGCGTGTAGCCCTGGGCAGATTCGTTGCCGTTGCTCATCAGCAAGATGCGGTCGGCCAGCAAAATCGCCTCGTCCACATCGTGGGTGATCATGAACACGGTTTGCTGCGTTTGCCGCACGATGCTCATCAGCTCGTCCTGGATCGTGCCGCGGGTCAGCGCGTCGAGTGCGCCAAACGGCTCGTCCAGCAACAGCATCTTCGGACTGATGCAGAACGCCCGGGCAATGCCCACCCGCTGCTTCATACCACCTGAGAGTTGGCTGGGTTTTTTGTCGATGGCCGGGCTCAAGCCCACCATGGCGACGAACTTTTCCACATGGGCATTGACTTCGGCGTGGCCCCAGTCCGGCTTGCGCGATTTGACGGCAAAGGCAATGTTCTGGCGCACCGTGAGCCAGGGCATCAGCGCGTGGCTCTGGAACACCACACCACGCTCCAGGCTCGGGCCGGTGACTTCGCGGCCATCCATGAAGACGTTGCCAGTGGTGGCGGTGTCCAGCCCCGCCAGCACGTTCAGGATGGTGGTCTTGCCACAGCCCGAGTGGCCAATGATGCAGACAAACTCACCCCGGGTCAGGGTGAAGCTGACATCGGCAAACACCGGTTTGGCGGGGATAAAGGCTTTGCTGAGCCCTTCGATCTGCAGGAGTGAATTCACGTTGGGGGTCTTTCCTTGAGGTACGGCGTAGGGGGCGATGGGTGATCGCAACGAGGTGTCACTCCACATAGGTCACCATCTTCTGGATTTGGCCAAACAACAGGTCCAGCAGCATGCCCACCACACCAATCACACCAATGGCAAAAATCACGTTGGGCAAGGAGAGGTTGTTCCACTCGTTCCAGACAAAGTAGCCAATGCCGGTGCCGCCCACCAGCATCTCGGCGGCCACAATCACCAGCCAGGCGATGCCCATGCTGATGCGCATGCCGGTCAAAATGGTCGGGGCGGCGGCGGGCAGAATCACCTGAAACGCCGTGCGCAGCGGGTTCACCTCCAACGTGCGGGCCACGTTGAGCCATTCCCGTTTGACGGCAGACACGCCAAAGGCGGTGTTCACCAGCATCGGCCAGATCGAGCAGATGAAGATCACAAAAATGCCGCTGGCCGACGAGTCCTTGATGGTGTAGAGCGCCAGCGGCATCCAGGCCAGCGGGCTGATCGGTTTGAGCACCTGGATGAACGGATCGAACGCCTTGCGCATCAGCGGCGACATGCCAATCACAAAGCCCAGCGGAATCGCCACCAGCATGGCCAGTACAAAGCCCAGTCCAACCCGGCCCAGCGAATGGCCCAGCTGGATGGCAATGCCTTTTTCATTCGGGCCACGGTCAAAAAACGGGTCTGACAAGTGGCCCCAAATGG
>NZ_JAQTWM010000059.1:0-5990 GCF_028689305.1 Rhodoferax sp.
GGATCGGCTGCAGATCAATGCGGCCAACTGTGTGCACTGCAAGACTTGCGACATCAAGGACCCGACCCAGAACATCGTCTGGGTCACCCCGGAAGGCGGCGGCGGGCCCAATTACGCGGACATGTGACTTTCCAGCCTCATTCATCGGTCTGCCACAAGGAGAGAATTCATGACCATACTCGTTGCCTATGTGCCTCGCCCGGAGGGGGATGCTGCCCTGGATAAGGGCATCGACATTGCCAAGCGCCGCCAGGAGCTTCTGGTCGTGGTCAATGCTTCTCCCGGTGGAGGGCAAGCCGATCCTTCCGCAGTTGATGTGACCGATGTCGAGCGAGTTCAGAATATTCTGCAGCGCTCGGGACTGAACGCGGAATTCAGGCAGCTGGTCCGTGGGAAAGATGCCGTCGAGGAAATCGAGACCCTGGTTGATTCGATGCGGGTTTCGCTGCTGATCATCGGCTTGAGGAAACGCTCCGCGGTTGGCAAACTCATTCTGGGCAGTGTGGCCCAGGAGCTTCTGATGTCAGTTCCCTGTCCGGTGCTGGCGGTGAAAGCCGCCAGCTGAAACCGTTCGGGTCCGGTGTTGTGCCGGATCGAATAGGGATTGGCAGGGAGGGGGGGTAGATCGCCACTCTTGATGAATGAATCCAGTCATGGCCATGGGCTCGCGTGATCCATCGCGAGTATTATCTTGTCCAGAAAATCTCCGTGTAACAGGCAATGACCGGGGTGCAACGTTGGCAAGTGGGCTTTGCAAAAAAACTTTTTGCCTGTGACATCCTGGTTTTCACCTTTTTGAGTCTGGATCTCAGCCGTGAACAAACCCAATGGATTGACCTACTTGCACCGTCAAAACAGACGGCATTGGGCCAAGGTCTGGCGCAGGATCACCTGTTGTGTTGTCGTGGCAGGTTTCGCGCCAGTTTTTGTGCTGGCGCAGTCCTCTGTGCCGGCGGACGGTGCAGCCCCTGCACTGTCCATGGCCGACATGCGGCAAAGGGTGGCAGCAGCAGGCCTGCATGGCCAGCCTTGGGATGGCCCTCAATCCGGGCCTGCTGGCGCTCTGGGAAAGTCGGTGGCCATCATCAGTGATGACTTGCGCAACGGCGGCATTCTTGGTGTGGCGCAAGGCATCCAGGAGGCGGCCGGGGTATTGAAGTGGCATGTCAAAGTGTTCGATGCTGGCGGGACTCCCGCCGGGCGGCAAAAGGCCACCGCAGACGCGTTGACCATGCGGCCCGATGGTTTGATCCTCGTCGGCCCGGATACCCGGGCCATACAGCCGTTGTTGGCCCCGTTTGTCAATCAAGGGACGCCCATGGTGGGCTGGCATGTCAGTTCTGCGCCCGGCCCGGTGGCCAACAGTCCAGTGGCCATGAATGTGTCTACCAACCCGCTGGAAGTGGCCCGCATCACGGCCATGGCAGCGGTGACCCTGTCCAATGGGCGGGCCGGTGTGGTGATTTTTACCGACTCTGGTTATGCCATCGCCACGGCCAAGGCCAATGCCATGGCCGAGGTGATCCGCGCCTGCCAGACGTGCAAACTGCTTGAAATTCGCGATGTGGCGATTGCCCGCAATGCCGAACTGATGCCAGCGGTGACCCGTGAGCTTCTGGCCCGTTACGGTGGGCAGTGGACACACGCGCTGGCCGTCAACGACATCTATTTCGATTTTGCCGTGCCGGAGCTCATCAAGGTCGGTCAACCCGGGCGCAAGATCAGTCTTCTGTCGGCGGGAGATGGCAGCGCCTCTGCTTTCATGCGTATTCAGGCCAAAACCTTCCAGACTGGCACGGTGGCGGAACCGCTTAACCTGCATGGCTGGCAGCTGGTGGATGAACTCAACCGCCTGTTCATGCACCAGCCAGTGAGTGGTTATGTCCCTCCGGTTCATTTGGTGACATCCGACAACATTGCCTTTGACGGCGGGCCACGTCTTCAGTACGACCCGGACAATGGGTATCGTCACGTTTACCGTCGCATCTGGAAGCAATAAACACCCTGGAAATAAACCCTGATGTTCAACACATGGTTTTCCCGTTTGCTGCTGCCGCGATCCTTGCGCCGGCAGTTCATTTATGCCTTGTCGACCCTGGCATTTCTGGCTGTGGCTGGTGGGCTCATGGCGCTTTATGCCTTGCGCGTTGCGGTGGACAGCACGCAGCAGCTTGCCGGTGAGCGGCTGGTCCGCATGCAGGATTCCCAGGAACTGGTACAGCGGACCCTGCTGATTGAGCGGGATGTGCACCGGATGCTGGAGGGCCAGTCGCTGGATGCCATGCGCGGCGGCTATGCCGACATCATTGAGCGACTGGCGGTGATCGACCAGCTGGTTGAGCGCCTGGTGAAGGCCAATGACGACATTCGTGTGTTGGCCTTGCACCAGGCGAGTCAGCTTTTTCGCAATACAACCAATATCGTTGCCAGCCTGCGGGAAAGCGTCTTGCAAGCGCAAGCCGACGATTCTGGCCACAGTCCACCGGTGCCTCGAGCGACTGCCGTCAAGCCTTCCGAGCGTCTGGCGCAAGAGGAAAATATCCGGCATTTCCATCTGGAGTTGCAGCGGCAGGCGTCTGCCATGGTCACATCGGCCCAGAGCCTGTCAGCGCACTTTACCCAGGATTACCAGGATGCCCTTGGACAACTGGTTGAGACCTCCCGGCAAAACCAACGCTGGGTGCTGGTTTTGCTGGCTGGCTGTCTGCTGCTGGCGTGGCTGGTAACAAGGTACCTTTTTGGGCAACATGTCTTGAACCGGTTACATCATGTCAGCCACTATCTGCGCTCAGGGGGTGACAGCACCCATGTGGGGCAGCGGGTTCCCGTTGATGGCAGTGATGAGATTGCCCAAATGGCCCGCGCGGTTGAGCTGTTCATGGAAGACCGGCACCAGCTTGCTCTGGTCAACATGACTCTGGAGACCGAGCGAGCCCGGCAAGAGGAACTCATCAAGCAGCTCGCACAGGTTCATGGCCAGCTGTTGCAGTCTGAAAAAATGGCATCCATTGGTCAACTTGCCGCAGGTGTTGCCCACGAGATCAACAACCCCATCGGGTTTGTCACCTCCAATTTGAGCAGCTTGCGCCGCTATGTCGACGACCTCTGCAAAGTGGTGTCTGCTTATGAGGCGGGTGAAAGTGAGCTGCAGGCCCAGACCCGTGCTGCCGTGGACGCACTCAAGCAGGAGATCGACATGGGTTTCCTGCGTCAAGACGTGGCCGATTTGTTGACCGAGTCCATGGACGGCATGCAGCGGGTCAAACGTATTGTTCAGGATCTGATGGACTTTGCCCGCGTTGGAGAGTCCGAGAAACAGTGGGCCAATCTGGAGCGCGGTCTGGACAGCACGCTCAATGTGGTCAGCAACGAACTGAAATACAAGGCCACGGTGGTCAAGGCCTATGGAGACATTCCAGATGTTGAGTGCATACCCTCGCAGCTCAACCAGGTGTTCATGAACCTGTTGATGAACGCGGTCCAGGCGATCGATGTCCACGGCACCATCACTGTGCGCACGGGGCGCGACGGTGGCAAAGTATGGGTGGAAATTCAGGACACCGGTTGCGGCATCAAGCCCGAACACCTGGGCCGGATTTTTGACCCGTTTTTCACCACCAAGGCGGTGGGTAAAGGTTCGGGGCTTGGACTGGCGTTGTCGTATGGCATTGTCAAAAAACATGACGGTGAGATCACCGTCAAGAGTGACGTGGGGGTTGGGTCGGTGTTTCGCGTGACCTTGCCGATCCAGGCGCCAGCGCATGCCTGATGGGCTGGAATCTTCTTCCGGCATCCAGGGCACCGGCTCAATTTTTTTTGATGGACTTTCCTCTGGGCGGCCTTTTGGGCAGGACCCGGCTTTTGGGATCACCTTGATCAAGGTATAGCAAGGTATCGATGTAAGACGTGAATTGGCCTAGGTAGTCCGGCGAGATATCGCGCATCAATGCCAGTGACTGAAGGACCAGCCGATGTGAATTGATCGGTCCGGCATTCTTGGGTGCCTGATCAAGTGCTTGGGCCATGCGTTTGTCAACGCTGAGTTTTGACCAGGTCTGTCTGAAATAACGTGTGGTTTTCAGTTCAGGGTGAGCCGCGCTACTGGCAACACCCAGGTCACCTTCCACCGATTCAGGGAGTTGTTCCGAGATATGGCGGATCAGGCCAGCCAGGGACGAGGCCCGGGTTGGGGGCGCGGCGCGGTCGATGGCCGTTGGGGCATCACGTTGTGCCTGTTCAAAGCGGGTTCTGAACGCCGCCAAAGCCTCTGCCAGCTTGCCATCAAGAAGCTGCCTAGCACGTCCCGAATGGGCTTGAGCGCGTTGAGCCAGCACTGCAATGTAATGCCAGCCGACGGGATCCATCCGATCGGCGCCTTGCACGCGCCAGGCGCTGATCAGTTGGCCGACATCAGCTGGCGGCGCCACGGGCGAAGTCTGAACCATGTCGCGGTCAGGCGCCTTCATGGGGCAGTGGGTTTGAATGGCTGGTTTTGGGCACGGGGGCCATTTCGACACGCCGGTTTTGAGCGCGTGCCGCCTCATCTGTGTTCGGCGTGACCGGTTGCTCGGCACCAAAGGCAGCGGCGAAAACCAGGGCCGATGGCATGCCTTCCTCAATCAAGGCCCGCGTGACGGTCAACGCCCGCTGGGCTGACAGCTCCCAGTTGTCCGCAAACCGGTGGTTGCCCTCGTGGATCGAGCGGTCATCGGTAAAGCCGCTCACCATCAGCATCTCGTTGCGCGAGGCCAGATAACTGCGCAACGGCGGGACCAGGCTGTTCAACAGCTGCCGGCCCTGCGGCTGCAATTGATCCGAATTCAACGCGAACAGGACGCGGCCACTGATGCCTATGCGCCCATTGTTCAGCGTGATCCGTCCCGCGGCCAGCGGAACGGCCAAAGCTTTTTCCAGTGTGAGACGGCGTTGCTCTTCAATCTGGCGTTTTTTCACCTCAGCCTCCAGGTTGGTCGCCAGCTCCAGCTGCACGCCCAGCACAGCCACCAGGATCAACACAAACGCACCCAGCAAACCCGACATCAGGTCGCCAAAGACGGCCCAGACCGGTGCTGTCGACTCGACATGGACATCACTGTCGTCCATCAGATCACCTCTTCGCCTGAGCGTGCTGGTTGACTGGGGAGCTGCCGCAGTTCTTTCATGATTTCCTTTTGCGACATGATGCTCAAATCAATGATTTCACGGGCCTGGGCCACGTAATAAGCCAGCTGTTCGTCACTGCGGGTCATGGACTTGTCCATCGCCCCTTCAATGCGCTGCAGATTGGTGATCAACTTCTCATTGGCGTCGTTGAAGGATTGCACCGCAAAACCGAAGGCTTCACTCAGGCTTGATACTTCAACCGCACTGCAGGTGACATGGGCCGCAATGTCAGAGAGTTTGCTGGTTTCGGTGCTGACCTGCTCGGCAAACTGGTGACCGGCCTGGTCCAGTGTTGCCGCCGATGTGCTGACCAGCGCATCAATCACCGAGCGCTGTTCAGCTGCGGCGTGATTGATGGCGTCCAGCAGGGTGCTCAGCGTGGCCATGATGCGGCCGCGCTCTTCCAGCAGCGCGTTATCGCGCACGATGCTGCTGGACATCTCCTGGCGCAGCTGGCCAATCACGTCGGCTGCAGCACGTGGTGCCTCGGAAGCGGTTTCGATGAGTCGCCTGATAGGGTCTTCCAGCGCCGTGCCCAGTGTTGTCAAATGGTGCGCCAGTGCCGTCTGCAATTCTCCCAGCCGTGCCACTGCGGCCTGGCCCCGCTGCGCTTCTTCGTCCCGGAGCGTCCCGAGTTCGCTGCGCAACAGGCTGGCCAGCTGAGCCATGCGCTCATGGTGTTGTTGGGTTTCGGCAGATTCAGACTCGATGCGGGCATGGATCAAGTCCTGCGCGCAAGCCATCAGGCGTGTGATTTCGCCCAACGTGGTGTTGGCGCTGGTGTGTGCCTGCTGCGTGATGTCCTGTGCAGTTTGGGTCAGCGTCGC